>NZ_BAAGTD010000012.1:0-163165 GCF_054782095.1 Streptomyces capparidis
GCGCCGCCCGGCGGCAGCGGCGGGCCGCGGCGGCCGGGCGCGCGCCGCGGGCCCGCCGGGGCGGGGTGGTGGAGGTGCGGGTCGGACACCCCGGCGGGGTGCGCGGTGCGGTCATGGCTGCTGACTCCTCGTGCGGCGAGTCGCGGGACGGGGCTGGACGGACGGGGCTGGGCGGCCGGGGCTGGGCGGCCCGCTCAGGGAAGGGGCTGCCCGGCGCGGAGCGGCAGCTCGGGCAGCGACTGCGCGGGCCGCAGCGTCTCGAAGGCGACGCGCCCGGCGGCGTCCACGCGGACGCCGTGGACGGCGGGCTCGGGCAGGTTGTTGTAGTGGAACGGGGTGCTGAAGTAGTAGGCGCCGGTGTCGGGCAGCACCACCAGGTCGCCGGGTTCCAGCGGCGGCAGCGGGCGGTCCCGGGCCAGCAGGTCGCCGGCGAAGCAGGCCGGCCCCGCGACGTCCTGCCGCACGGGTCGTCCCCGCTTGGCGGCGCCCGCGGCGTCGTGCGCCTCGACGCGCAGCGGCCAGGCGTCGGGGGCGAACACGGTGCGCGTGGCGACGTGCACGCCCGCGTGCGTGACGGCGATCGGGCGGCCGCCCGCGCTCTTGGTGTACTCCACGTACGCGGCCATGAAGCCGTTCTTGGCCAGCACCGACCGCCCGAACTCGGTGACGATGGCGTACTCGCCGCCGAACAGCGCGGGCGCGTGCTCGCGCAGTCGGTCCGCGAACGCGTCGAAGGTCGGGGTGACCTCGTCGCTCGCGAAGTTCACGGGCAGGCCCCCGCCGATGTCGACGCCGGTCACCTGGCGCCGGCCGAGGGTGCGGTTGACCTCCTCGGCGAAGTCCACACCCTCCGCGACACCGCGGGCCATCAGGTCGATCGGGCAGCCCTGGGAGCCGACGTGGGTGTGCACCCGGGTCAGCCAGGGGCGGTCCCGGTAGGCGTCCAGCAGTTGCCGCCGCGCGCCGGAGTCCGCCAGGGGGACACCGAACTTCGAGTGCCGGGTCGCCGTGCTCATCGCGGCGATGGACCCGCCGCCGACCTGCGGGTTCACCCGCACCCCGAGCCGCGACCGGGAGGGCCGGGCGGCGAGGATCCGGTCGATCCTGGACAGCTCCTGGAAGTTGTCGACGTTGACGGCGACGCCCAGGTCGAGCGCCCACTCCAGCTCGGCCCAGGTCTTGGCCGGGGAGTCGAAGACGATGTGCTCGGGCGGGAAACCGGCCTCCACGGCCCGGGCGAGCTCGCCCGCGGTGGCGACCTCGCAGCCCATGCCGTTGCGCCGCAGCTCGGCCAGGACCGGGACCAGGCAGTTGGCCTTGGCGGCGAAGGCGTGCAGGACGCTCGGGGACGAGGGGAACGCGCGGTGCAGGGCCGCGGTGGTCCCGGCGACGCCGTCGAGGTCGACGAAGCCGGCCAGCACGGCCCGCTCGGGGTGCAGCAGTCCCTGGTGGACGGCCGCCCGCAGGATGTGCTCCCGCCGGTCGGCCGGACGTGAGAGGTCGGTCATGGCGTGCCTTCCGGTTGCCGTGTCGCTCGCGCCGCCCGGCCGCGCCGGGCGTGCCACCAGGCTGCCCGGGCACCGGCGGGGGCGTCTTCGTGGCACGCGCAGAAACGGGCGCCGCCGTACGGTGCGGCGGGGCGGCGGCGACCGGGGCGGGGCCGCCGCCGTTGTGCGCGGCGACGAAGGGCCCCGGCCCGGTTCGTCGCCGCGGACAGGCGCTCAGCCGCCGTGGGCGAGCAGCCGCACCTGGAGGTGGGCGAGCAGCCTCGCCTCGGGGTCCTTCAGGTCGAGCCCGGACAGCTCGGTGATCCGGCGGATCCGGTACCGCAGGCTGTTGGGGTGCACCCCGAGCGCCCGGGCCGCGGCGGGCACGTCGCCGAAGTGGTCCAGGTAGGCGCGCAGGGTCTCCACCAGGGTTCCGCCGTGCTCGGCTTCGGCCGCG
This sequence comes from Streptomyces capparidis, assembly GCF_054782095.1. Lineage (NCBI taxonomy): Bacteria > Bacillati > Actinomycetota > Actinomycetes > Kitasatosporales > Streptomycetaceae > Streptomyces > Streptomyces capparidis. Next base: position 1,945 of record NZ_BAAGTD010000012.1, read on the forward strand.
GCCAGCCGGGCCACCGGGGTGGGCGCGGGCAGGGCGACGTCCGCGAGGGCGTCCATGATCTGCGCCATGGCCACCGCCTCGGCCACGTCGCGGGTCCTGGCGACCGCGCGGGTCTGCCCCGGCGCGAGCAGCGCCGCCAGGGCCTGCTCGGCCGACCGGCGGGAGGCGGGCAGCTCCGCGAGGCCCGCCACCACGTCCCCCAGGGCGATCCGCACCCGCCCGCCGGGCGCCGCGACGTCCCCGGCCAGGGCCGTGCCGAGCCGGGTGACCTGCTCCTCGGCCCGGCGCGCGTCCTCGTCCAGCGCGCCGAGCACCACCAGGGCCCGGCCGCCGACGAGCACCACCACGGCGCGGTGCCGCTGGGCCTCGCAGTGCAGCGCCAGCCTGCCGCGCAGCCGCTCGAGGGCGTCCGCTCCCTGGTCCCGGCCCGGGTGCACCGCGAGCACCGCGCAGTGGCCGCGCAGCGGGAGCGCGGCCCGCTCGGCCAGGACCTGCGCGGGCCCGCGCCCCTCCAGCAGGGCTCGGGCCGCGTCCTCCGCGGCGCGCCCGGCCGCGGCGCGGGTGCGGTGGTGGAGCAGATGGGCGGCGGCGGCCCTGGCGGCCGCGCGCAGGGAGTCGGCGGCGTCCGGGGCGAGCGGCTCGCGGCCCGCGGCGACCCAGATGGAGCCCAGCGCCTCGCCGCCCGCCCGTACCGCCGCCACCAGGCGCTCGGGGTTCTCGCCCTGCGCGGGCCGGTACAGCACGTCGCCCGCCGCCCACAGGGCCTGGAAGAACCCGGCCTCGCGCATCGCGGCCACCCGCCACGGCGGGACGCGGCGGCCGAGGATGGTCAGCCGGCGCAGCTCGTCCACGTCCTCCTCCGTGGAGGAGTGGGCCAGCACCCGGGACTCGGTGTCCTCGATCGTCACCGAGCCGCCGACCAGCGCCGCCACCGCGTCGGCCAGCCCGTTGAGGTCGCCGAGCGCCACATCGGCGACCGCCGGGTCCTGCGGCGCGCCCAGCGAGGCCAGGCCCGCCCGCAGCACGCCCACCAGACGCGCCCACGGGCACCACGGCGTGCGCAGCAGCACCGCGGTGCCGGCCTCCTCGGCGGCGGAGCGCAGCACCGGGCCCGGCCGGCCGGAGGCGCCGGGACCGAAGACCACGGCGGGGGTCCCGGCGGCGCCCGCGCGCCGCACGACGTCGAGGGCGACGGCCGACTCGTGGTCGACGCCGACCGCGAGCAGCAGCTCCCCCGGTGTCGTCCCCGGCTCCTGCGGGTCCAGCACGGCGACCCCCGCGACCGCCGCCGTCAGGCCCCGCGGGGCGACGCACAGCTCCACCGCGCCCGCGCCCACCACGGACAGCAGGCGTTCCAGCGTCACCCGCACCCCGCCGTCCGACCCCCACCCGCCCCACTGGCTCGACTCCATCGGCCCTCCCCCTGCCCCCGCGCGCCGCCCCTCGGCGCGGCAACGTGTGCCGCGGCTCAGCGTAGGGGCGGCGCCGGAGCCGCACGTGATGATCCGCAATCACCTGTGCGTCTGACGAATGGAGTCCTCACGCCGGGCCGCCGGGAAAAGGTGTGCGGGGCGCGGCTCACGCCGCGCCCCGCATCGCGTCACAGCGGGTACCGCCCCGCGGTCACTCGGCGACCTCGTGGTCGTGGTCGTCGTGCAGACCGCCGCCGCTGCCCTCGTCGCCCTCCGTGGGAACCGTCTCCACCGGCCTGGTCAGCGAGCTCAGGTCGTGCGCGTAGGTGCCGACCCCGTTGGCGATGACGTCGATGTTGGCGTCGAACGCCTTCATGTCGATGTTGGTGAGCGTGTCGCAGGCCAGGTGGTAGCAGGCGTCGTACGCGACACCGGCCTTCCCGCCGAACTTCGCCGCCTGCGCCTCGGTCTTGATGCCCTCCGCGCCGGTGAAGGTGCCGCCGGACGGGATACCGACCGCGATGAACGGCCCGTAGTCGGAGCGGCCGGTGAAGTCGGTGCCCTCGTGCGGCAGGCCCCTGCGGTCCATGAAGTCGGTGATGTCCCGCTCCAGTTGGGCCGAGCCCTCGGGTCCCGGGCCCTCGCCGACGGCGTCGGAGTCGTCGCCGTCGTAGACGAACAGGCCGTGGTTGGGCGAGGCGATCATGTCGAAGTTGAGGTAGAGCTTGATCTGCGCCTTCTGCGCGTCCGTCAGCTTGGCGACGTAGTCTTCGGAGCCGAGCAGGCCCAGCTCCTCCGCCGACCACCAGGCGAAGCGGACCTTGTTGGCGGGCTGCCGGTGCGTCTCGGCCAGCTCCAGGGCGACCTCTAGCAGGCCGGCCGAGCCGGAGCCGTTGTCGTTGATGCCGGGCCCGGCCGTCACCGAGTCCAGGTGGGCGCCGAGCATCACGGTGTTGCCCGGGTCGCCGCCCCTGGTCTCCGCGATGACGTTGTCGGTCTCGCGCTCCTCCCGCAACTGGCGGATCTCCAGGGAGACCTTCACCTCGCCCTTGGCGGCCTCGGCGGCCAGTGCCTCACCGTCGGCCTGGGTGACGCCGCCGGTCGGGACGCGTCCGGCCGCCGGGTCGCCGAGGGTGCCGCTGAGCGCGCCCGGGACGTTGTTGTAGATGATCGCGCCGACCGCTCCGGCGTCGGCCGCCGCGGCCTGCTTGACGGCGAAGGTGCAGCCGCCGCGCTTGATCAGCGCTATGGAGCCGGTGTAGGTCCCGGCCGTGTAGTCGGCGGCCTCGCAGCCCGGGGTCGCGTCGGACCCGGCGGGCACGGCGGCCAGCGGGGCGGTGATGCCGCCGACGGGTGTGCTCGTGGTGTACGACATGGCGCTGACCGTGACGTCGCGCGGGGAGGGCGCCACCACCGACAGCTTCTGCGCCAGCGTCTCGATGTACGTGAAGGTGAAGGTCTGGTACGAGACGTCGTACCCGGCGCGTTCGAGCCGGCTGTGGACGTACCGGGCCGAGGCGTCGTGCCCGGGTGAACCGGCGGCGCGGTGGCCGCCGTTGGCGTCCGCTATCGCCTGGAACTTCCTCAGGTGGCGGTGCGCGTCTTGGGCGTCGGACCTGTACACCAGCTCACGGGCCAGTTTCGCCGCTTCCTTCGCCGGGTCGCGGTGGTCGCCGTTCGCGGTGGCGGGTGACGCCGCGGTGAACAGCAACGGTGCGGTGAGAGCGGTGGCGGCGAGACCGGCCACGGCTCTGCGAGACAGAACGCTCACAGGGATCCTTCCTGCGCGAACAGATTGAAGGGAAGCTAGCGACACCTGATCGGTTTGGGAACACTCGTTCCCTGTGTTGCGATCGCTCCCGGCTGTTTTGACCAGGTCGAGGTTGTCGCCGCGTCGGATCCCCCCTGCGCAGGGCTGCGCACCGGCCGGGACGGCCGGGCTACGCCGGACCGGGCTCCGGCCCGCCGCCGCGGCCGAGATCCACGCCCGCCCGCCGGAGGGCCTGCCTGGCCTCCTCCGCGTGGCCGCCGCGGGCGATCACGTCGTAGCGGGTGGCGGCCAGGCTGCGCACGGAGGAGAAGTCCCGTCGCCCGCCGGTGGCCGCGTGCCCGACGAAGCCGAACACCGCGCCCCACACCGCGCCGATCAGCACACCGCCGAGGATCAGCCCGATCCAGGTCGCGCCGGAGGTGAAGAGACCCACCAGCAGTCCGATGAACAGGCCGAACCAGGCGCCGCTCGCGGCTCCCGCCGCCGTCGCGCGCCGGACGGTCATCCGGCCGGTGACGTGCTCGACGAGCCGCAGGTCAGAGCCGACGATGTCGAGGTGCTCCACCGGGTACCGGTCGTCGGCCAGCCGGTCCACCGCCGCCTGGGCCTCCTCGTAGGTGTCGTAGCCGGCCACGGTGTTCCACGCCGCGGTGACCGCGTTGAAGGAACCGGGTCCTGTCTGGGACATCGTCCGTCCTTTCCGGGGGCGTGACGGCGGTCCGGCCCGGGGCCGTGCCGTCGTGGGAGCCGGAGCGCCGGAGCGCGGGGGCGTCCGCCGGGCCCGTCTCCCGGGCCGCGCGGCGCGCGCACGGTGGGTGCGCGTGATCTCCTCTTGTGCCCGGTCCCGGCCACGCGGGCCGGCACCGCGGCGGGGGCGGCCCGGGCGCGGGCGGACGGCGGGGCCGTCGGCGCGGGGGCGGGCGCCTCCTCCGTCTCATTGTCCCACCGGCCCGCCGGGGCCGCACCGGACGGCGGACGCGCCCCGCCCCGCCCGGGCGCCCGGGGGGAGCGGCGCGAGGACCACTCCCCGCTCGGTGCCGGGCGGGGACGGCCACCGGGCGGCGCCTGGGCGGGCCGCCCGGTGGGAGCCCCGTCACCGCGCCGCGCTGTCGTCCTCCGGCGGCGGGCCGCCGCCCGCGGTGAGCGCGTCCACGATGCCCGCGAAGTCCAGGGCCAGCGGGCTGGGGCGGTGGCGGGGCCAGGCGACCGCGATGCGCAGCGGCTCCACGTCGGTGATACGGCGCCACGTCAGCTCCGGGTGGGCGTAGTAGCCCGCCATGGACTCGGTGCCGATGCAGACGGCCGCGCCCGCGGCGACGTGCTCGAGCATCTCCTCGACGTTGTCGTTCTCCGGCCCCCACACCGGCGCCGACCCGTCCGGCCTGGGGTTGACCGCCCACCAGTCCACCCACCGCGGCGGCGCCTTGCGCGTCCACATCAGCGGCTCGTCGCGCAGGTCCATGATGCCGACCTCCTCCCGCGCGGCCAGGGGGTGGGAGGCGGCCACGGCCACCCAGCGGGGCTCCTCCGCGACGATCCGGGAGCGCAGCCCGGTCAGGTCCGCGGGCAGCCAGACGAAGGCGACGTCGGCCAGGCCCTGCCGCAGCGCCTCGGCCTCACCGCCCCAGTCGAACCGCTTCGGCTCCACCCTGACGTCCGGGTGCCGCTCGGCGAAGGCGGCCCGCGCGCGCCTGCCGAGCGCGCCCGCGCCCGTCGCCACGAAGCCGATCCGCAGCAGCCGCAGACGCGCCGCCTGAGCGGTCCGCGCCTCACGCATGGCCTCCTGCCATTCCTGGAGCATCCGGCGCGCCGCGGGCAGCAGGGCTTCCCCGGCCGCGGTCAGCCGCACCTCCCTGCTGGTCCGCTCGAACAGCCGGACGCCCAGTTCGCTCTCCAGCCGCTGGATCTGGCGGCTCAGCGACGGCTGGGTGACGAACAGCAGCCTCGCCGCCCGGGTGAAGCTCAACTGCTCGGCGACGGTGACGTAGTAGCGTAGGACCCGGGTGTCCACGTCCAATGCCCGGCCTCCTTCGGTGCGGTCCGACATCCATGCCCGCGACGCATGGGCGCAAGCATTGGACCTCATCCGCGGCGGCCGAATCCAATGAGGGTGCGCGCGGCAGCGCGCTCCGGGGCGCGGCCGGACCGGCCGCGCCGTGTTTCGTCACAGAGGGGAACCACGGGATGCGACGACCGTACGGGCAGGGCGCCTCCACCCGCCGCGGAGTGCTGCGGGCGGGCGCGGCGGGGCTTGCGGCCGGGGTGGTCACGGCGCCGCGGGCCGCGGCGGAGGAGCCCGACTCCGCGGCGGGGCGGCGGGCGCGGGGCGGGCCGCTGCGGGACAAGGTGGTGCTGATCACGGGCGCCACGTCGGGCATCGGCGAGGCCGCGGCGCGGGAGGCCGCGAGCCAGGGGGCGCGGGTCTTCTTCTGCGGGCGCCGGGCCGGGCTCGGGCGGCGGGTGGAGGCCGAGATCCGCGCGGCGGGCGGCGACGCCACCTACGTGCGCGCCGACGTCCGGGTGGAGGGCGACGTCAGGGCGTTCGTGGCGGCCTGCGTGGAGCGGCACGGGCGCATCGACGTGGCGTTCAACAACGCCGGGGTGGAGAGCCCGCGGGCGGCGCGGCTGCACGAGCAGTCGCTGCGGGACATGGAGGAGGTGTGGCGGACGAACGCCGCGGGGGTGTTCCTGGCCATGAAGTACGAGATCCCGCGGATGCTGGCCCAGAAGGGCGGCGTGATCGTGAACACGGCCTCGATCTCCGCGGAGACCGGGTTCGCCACGATCGCCCCCTACAACGCGAGCAAGCACGCGGTGGCGTCGCTGACGAAGGTCGCGGCGCTGGAGTACGCCCCGGACGGGATCCGGGTGACCGCGTTCGCGCCCGGCGCGGTGGACACCCCGATGCTGCGGCGCGCCGCCGAGGCGTTCGGCCTGACCTACGAGGAGATCGCCCGCACCTACCCGATCGGGCGGATCGTGCGGGCGGAGGAGATGGCACGGGTGATGCTCTGGCTGGGCTCCCCGGACGCCGCTCCGCTGGTGGGCACCGACGTGGACGTCTCCGGCGGCTATCTGACGGGGTGACGGCGGCCCCTTCCCGGGGGGCCGGACCGGTCCCGCGGCGGTCCTCGCGCCGGGGCGTGCCCGCCTCGCCCCGGCGCGCGACCGGGCACAGGGATCCGCGCTCTCCGGCACCCCCGGTTCACCGGACCGAGCGACTTCGGCGGTGGCCTGCCGCCCGCGTGACGCCTTCCTTGCTTGACTGGGAGCCGTCCCCTGGACGCGCCCCGTCACGGACCCGGTGGCGGCCCCGCACCGCGCGGTCCGCCTCCCCTCGGGAGACAGGAACCCTTGACCCACCACGCCGACGACCCGTCATCACACGAAGCGGAGGTGAATATTCCGCTCAGCGGTGTCCCGGCGACCGCCCTCTGGGCGCTCCACCACCGCTCCCTCGAACTGCCCGACCCCATGGCCGAGCGGGTGGCGCGGCGGCTCGCCGCCCCGCTGGGCTCGACCATGGGGCGCCGCACGGCGCTGATGGCGCACTACTTCGCCGAGCGGGCCAGGCTGTTCGACCGGCAGATCACCGCGTTCCTGGAGCGCTCCCCCGACGCCACCGTGGTCGCCCTCGGCGAGGGCCTGGAGACCCAGTTCTGGCGCGTGGACAACGGACGGCTGACCTGGCTCACCGTGGACCTGCCCGACGTGGTCGCGCTGCGCCGCTCGGTGCTGCCCCACGGCGGGCGGCAGCGCACCGTCGCCGCCTCCGCGCTCGACCCGCGGTGGATGGAGGAGGTCGAGCCGGGCCGCCCCGTGCTGATCGTCGCGCAGGGCCTGCTGCCGTACCTCAGGCCCCGCGAGGTGACCGGCCTGATCGACACGCTCGCCCAGCGGTTCCCCGGCGGCTCCCTCATCTTCGACACGCCGCCGCGCTGGTTCACCGGCCTGGCCCGCCTCGGCCTGCTGCGGTGCGGCGGGTTCCGGCTGCCGCCGATGTACTTCGGCATGTCCCCCGCGGGCCTGAACCGGCTCCGGCCCGTCCGGCCGCGGCTGAGCGGGCTGCGGTACCTGCCCGTGGAGCGGTGGCCCGGCGGATTCGGCCCCGCCATGCGTCACGGACACCGCGTCCCCTTGGCCCGCCGCCTGCTACCGGCCACCGTGTGGGCGGACTTCGCCGTCCCCCGCGCCCGGCCGCTGCCGTAGCGCGGGCCCGGTGCGCGTCGGCGCCGAGCGGGTCGTTCGGCAACCCGGAGGGGGTGGTGCGGCACCTGCGCCCCGAGCCGGTGGTGTCCGTCGCGGGTCCGGCAGGTCCGCCCGGCCCGCGTCTCGGGCGGAGGCGGGGGCGGGGCGGCCCTGACGCGCCCCCGCAATGAGCGCGGCTCCTGTCCGGATCACACCCCTGAGCGACCGGTCGGCGCCCCGCCCCGGACGTGGTCGGCCGCATCCGTAGCCGTTCCGGTTGCGGCATGTGAGTCATGTACATGAACGAGAGTGCGCCTGTCGAGATTCCCCCTCCGCCCGCGAGCCTCCACCATCCCCCTCACCCGCCCCCGCCGGCACGCCGCCCTGCCACTCCTCCGCCTCCCACCCAGGCAGAAACCGCCAGTCAACCCGGGCAGTCTCGGCCAATTCCCCTCGGCCGTCCGCCCACACGCCGCAACCCGCTCAAAAACCAACACCATGCAACGACTCCCTTAACCCCCACCCCTCATGTTCCGACATATGAACACTGATCATGTACACGTCTGTTGACGCGTTCAGAGCGACCACCTAGCGTCCCAATAGAAAGCGCTTGCTCCAGTGGGGCCCGCGCCGTTTCCCAGGACTCCCCCTGCCCGCCGGGCCGCCCCCGCCTCTCGCACCCGCATGCCCGGAACCGCCACAGAAAGGGCCACCGCCATGCGCTTGCTCTCCCCGCACCGTGGAGCCGCCCGCCCCGGCGCCGCGCGTGTCGCCCTGACGGCCGCGGCAGCGGTCGCCGCACTGATCGGCAGCGTCTCCGCCGCCCCCGCCGCCGCGCCCGCCCCCGCTGCCCCGCCCCAGGCCCTGGCCACCGCGGACGGCTTCGCCGGGGTCAACGCCCTCGGGCAGAACGGCACCACCGGCGGCGCCGGTGGCCAGACCGTCACCGCCACCACCACCGCGCAGTTCCTCGACTACATCTCCCGCCCGGAACCCCTGATCGTGCAGGTCAGCGGCACCATCACGCTGCCGACCGGCACCACGGACGGCATGCACCGGGTGGCCTCGGACAAGACGATCATCGGGGTCGGCTCCGGCGCCCGGCTGACCGGGGGCGGTCTGAACATCGGCCTGCCCGTGGACGACGACGTCACCTCGCCGCCGGCGAACGCCGTGCACAACGTCATCATCCGCAACCTGTCGATCGACGGCGCCACGGACGACCTGATCAATGTCCAGATGTTCTCCCACCACATCTGGATCGACCACAACGACTTCTCCAACGGCGACGACGGCGCCGTGGACATCAAGCGCGGCTCGGACTTCGTCACCGTCTCCTGGAACCGCTTCCACGACCACGACAAGACACTGCTGCTCGGCCACGACGACGACAACGCCGCCCAGGACCGCGGGCGGCTGCGCGTGACGTACCACCACAACTACTTCGACGGCTCCGACCAGCGCAATCCGCGGGTCCGCTTCGCCGAGCCGGTGCACGTCTACAACAACTACTACCGGGACAACAGCTACGGCGTGGCGTCCACCATGGACGCCGGGGTGGTGCTCGAGGGCAACTACTTCTTCAGCGTCAACAACCCGGCGCGGGTGGACTTCAGCGGTGACCTGGGCCGCCTGGTCTCCCGCGACAACACCCTCGTCGAGTGCAACCACGCCGTCGAGACCCGCGGCTCGGTGACCCAGCCGAGCACGTACTACTCCTACACCCTGCACCGCTCGGCCGAGGTGCCCAACGTCGTCCCCGCCGGTGCCGGCGTCGGCAGGATCTGAGACCCGGGAACGCGCCCCGGCCCGCCCGCCCGGGCGCGTGAGCCCGCCCGCACAGCACCGCAGTCACGTCCCACCCCCACCCACCCCGGAAAGGACGGAGAGCCCCATGCGCAGGACGAGCGCACGACTGACCGTGCTCAGCGCCGTGAGCGCCGCCGCCACCGTGCTGGCCCTCACCGCCACGACCACCGCGAACGGCGCCCCGGCGGAGCCCGCGGGCGACGTCGCCGCCGCGGCCACCCCCATCGGATTCGGCGCGGGCACCACGGGAGGCGCGGGCGGCAGCACCGTCACCGTCAGCGACGCCTCCGCCTTCCGCACCGCCGTGCAGAGCAGCTCCCCGACGATCGTGCGGGTCAACGGCACCATCAGCCTGAGCAGCATGACCAAGGTCGCCGCCAACAAGACCATCGTCGGTGTCGGCACCGCCGGCCGGATCAGCGGCAGCGGGCTGAACGTCAGCGGGGTCAGCAACGTCATCATCCAGAACCTGAGGTTCACCGGCTCCAACGACGACGCGATCAACGTGGAGAACTCCACGAGGGTGTGGATCGACCACAACGACATCTCCGGCGCCAACGACGGCGGCGTGGACATCAAACGGGGCGCGACGAACATCACCGTGTCGTGGAACCACGCCCACAACCAGACCAAGAACATGCTGCTGGGCCACTCGGACGGCAACTCCGGCCAGGACACCGGCAAGCTGAAGGTGACCTACCACCACAACTGGTTCGACGGCACCGCCGAGCGCAACCCGCGCGTCCGCTTCGGCGACCCCGTGCACGTGCTGAACAACTACTTCTCCAACAACGCGACCTACGGTGTGGCCTCCACGATGAACGGCGGGGTGCTGGTGGAGGGCAACCACTTCGAGAACGTCGCCCACCCGTGCTACTCGGCCAGCGGCTACGCCGACTCCGACCCCGGCCGCCTGGTGCAGCGCAACAACCTCTTCACCAACTCCGGCACCTGCGAGACCAACGGCAGCGTGGCGGGCATCCCGTACGGCTACACCGCCGACGCCGCCTCCGGGGTGAAGGCGGCGGTGACGGCGGGCGCGGGCGTCGGCAAGATCTGACGCCGCCCGACCGCCGCAACCGCACGGCACGCCGCCGGGGCGGGACCGCGGGGCCGCCGGGCCCGCGGTCCCGCCCCGGCGGCCGACCGCGCGCGGACCCCGGCCGCCTCGGCCGCCCGGTCCGGGCCCGCGGGGCCGGAGGCCGGGTCCACCCGTACGGGCCGATTCGCCGGGCGCCGCGGGTGATACGTAGCGGAGCGGCCATACCCGGTGGCCGACGATTCCGCGAACGGAGTGGCGCACGTGAGCTATCTGGGCTACCCCCGCCTGCACTTCTCCGGGACCTTCGTCAGCGACCCCTCCACCGTCAACAACACCCCGGAGCACTACGACAACGACGCCTTCCACCCGCGCTTCCAGCGGCCGGGGCCGGGCAACGGGGACTGGAACCCGCGGGGCGGCGCCTCCTTCCGGCTGGAGGACTGCGCGGTCACCAGCGTCATCCGCGCGGACGGCACGGTGGTGACGTCCCCGGCGCTGGATCCGCTGGTGGGCGGGGCGCTGATCGACGACGGGCAGCGGGTCAGCGCCAAGATCCAGGACCTGGACCCGATGCAGCAGGGGGTCTCCCAGATCTGGGGGCTGCGGCTGGCGCTGTCCGACAGCGCGGGGCGCCGGGTGCTGTCCGGCGACTTCGCGCCCGCCTCGTTCGACGACCTGTGGCAGCGGTCGCCCGCGCCCGGGGGCCTGGAGCGGTTCTCCGCCGCCTTCCAGTCCGTGATCACCCTGCGGCCCCGCCCCGCCGACGGGTCCTCGCCGTCGCCGTTCGCCGCCGAGCTGCTCGCCGCGGCCGGGGGCGGCGAGGTGTCGATCCGGTTCACCCTGGACGGGTACCAGCCCGACGCGGACTCGCCCCGGTTCACCACCGGCCGCGTCGTCGGCTCGCTCGGCCCGGCCGCCCCGGGCGAGCCCCGCCACTTCGTCGCGGCCCGGCGGCTGCGCTCCACCCGCGCGGGGCTGACCGACGCGCCCTGCCGCCTCGACGAGCGGCACCTGCTCCACATCGACCTGGGCAACAGCGTCCCGACCCGCAGCCCCGGCGGTCCCCCCGCCGACCTCGGCCCCGTCCTGGTGGCGCTGCTGCCGCCGGGCGGCGGGGAGCCCGAGGTGCTCGGGGAGCTCGGCCCCGTGGACGCCGACTTCCTCACCACCTTCGCGGGCATCGCCACCGTGCGGCTCCCCGACGACCGGGCGGAGCGCGGCAGGCTCGCCCTGACCGGCCCGGGCGGGCGGATCCTGCTGGCGGAGAGCGCCGACGCCGGCCTGGTCCGGGCGGACGTGAGCGTCTTCCGCCTCCAGCCGCCCGTCGCCGAGGGCCGGGGCCCGCGGGTGCGCTTCCACGCCACCCGGTTCGGGCGGCCCGCCCCCGGCGTGACGATCACCTTCGACAACGCCTCGCTGCGGGCCGAGCGCAGGCACTCGGACGACCCGTCGCTGGTCGAGCCGCCCCTCCCCGCGGACGCCCCCGGCGGGTTGCTGCCGGTGCCGCCGGTGACCACCGACGACGCCGGTCTGGCCACCGTCCGGCTCGCGGCCACCGACCCGGGCAACCCGCGCCGGTTCATCGACGGCCGCATCCACACCCTCGACTACGGCCGCCGCTTCACCGGCGACGGCGGCGGCGCCCTCACCGTCACCGACGGCCAGCTCAACGTGCTGGTGTGGAACGAGTACCGGGCGCCGGAGGAGCCCGCGTGGATCCCCGACATCCAGCCGATCCTCCAGCAGTACGCCAACCTGTACCCCGTCATGCGCGGCGTGCTCGACATGTCCGACTACCACCAGGTGGTCCGGTACCGGGACCGGCTGCGGTACGTGCTGTCGGAGCCGATGGAGTCGCCCGCGCACATGCCGGTGACCCGCGACCTGTCGCCCGCCAAGCGGGACGCCGTCCTGGCGTGGCTGGACCGGCCGCGGCCCCGGTTCCTGGCCATCAGGGACGCCGCCGACCTGCGCCGCGTCCTCCAGCTCGCGCTGCGTCTCGAGCACGCCACCATCCCGCCGTACCTGTACGCCCTGTTCTCGCTCAAGCCCGGGCGCAACAGGGAGGTCGCCGACATCATCCGCTCCGTGGTGCTCCAGGAGATGCTGCACATGGCGCTGGTGGCCAACGTGCTGACGGCCGTCGACGGCAGGCCGCGGGTCGGCCGGCCCGGCTTCGTGCCCCAGTACCCCACGCAACTGCCCGCGGGAGTGCTGCCCGGCCTGGTCGTGCGGCTGCGCCGGTGCTCGCCCGCGCACGTGCGGGAGGTGTTCATGGGCATCGAGAAGCCCGACCGGCCGCTCACCAGGGCGCGGGCCCGCTACCGGGAGCCGGTCCGCCCCGAGGGCATCGAGCTGGACGGGCGCGGCGACGTCGTCGCCTACCGGTGCCCGGACGCGGGCCGGGACGCGCCGCCCCCGGCCGAGGCCACCGCGCCGGCGGACCTCGCCGACCAGTTGTACGCGCCGCTGCGCACGTTCTTCGAGGAGGCGGTGTTCGAGGAGTTCACCATCGGGTGGTTCTACCGGGAGATCGCCGACGCCATCGCCCGGCTGGGCGACGGGGTGTTCACCGGCGCGGACCGGCCGCAGGTGGTGGAGTGGCCGGGCACGCCGCCCGGCAACCTGTTCCGGGTGAAGGACGTCGGCACCGCGCAGAGCGCGCTGTACGAGATCGTCCACCAGGGCGAGGGGACCGTCAACGACCCGAACACCGGCGGGGAGCCGGCGCACTACTACCGCTTCCAGCAGATCGTGAAGGGCCGGCGGCTGATCGAGAAGGACGGGGCCTGGGTGTTCGAGGGCGAGCCCGTCCCCTTCGACCCGGACGGCGTGCACCCGCTGGTGGACGACCCCGACACCTCCGCGCTGCCCGCCGACTCCCCCGGCCGCGCCGCCGCGCGGCGCTGCGACCGGATCTACGGGGAGCTGCTCAGCGCCCTGGACCGGGTGTTCGGCGGCGATCCGGCGCACCTCCAGGAGGCGGTGTCGCTGATGCACTCGGTGCAGGTCAGGGCCAAGGAGCTGGTCCGCCACCCGTCGGCGCCCGGGGCCCAGACGGTGCTGGGGCCGAGCTTCCAGGTGTAGGCGGGCCCGGATCCGGCGGGTTCACGGGGTGCCGGCGGCGGGCCGCGGCTCCGGCGCGAACTCCGGGTCCGGCTCCGCGTTCGGCTCCCGCAGGGTGCGCAGCAGGAGCCAGCCCGCCGCGGGCAGCGCGATCAGCGGCGCCAGGGCGGCGCGCAGGGACACGGCGTCGGCGAGGGCGCCGATGAGCGGTCCCGCCAGGCCCCCGGCGCTGACGGCCAGGCCCAGCGTGACGCCGCCCGCGGTGCCCACCCGCCGGGGCAGGTAGTCCTGGCCGAGGGTGATCTGGAGGGAGAAGGGCACGTACAGGCCGGCCGAGGTGAGGGCGACGCACGGGTGCAGCAGCGGGCCGGGCACCAGCACCACCCCGGCCACGGCCAGCCCGGTCAGCGCGTAGGACCACCGCACGACGGGCAGGCGGCCGAAGCGGGCGGCGAGCCTGCCCCCGGCCACGGTGCCCGCCGCGCCGCCGAGGTACAGCAGGAACAGCGCGGCCGTGCCCGAGGTCTCCCCTCCGCCGGTGCGCTGCCGCGCGTACAGGGCGACGAACGCGCTCAGGCCGGTGAAGACGATCGAGCGGCACACCACGGCGCCGGTCAGCCGGGCGAAGGACGCCCAGTCGTCCCGGCCCCGGACCGGGCCCGCGTCGCCCGGCCCAGGACCGGCCGCCCCGGTGGCCGCGACGCGCCGCAGCGCCACCGCGCACAGCACCGCCCCGGCGAGCGCGGGCACGCCGAGCAGCGGGGAGGCGCCCAGGCCGCCCGTCGCGACGACGGCGGCGACCAGCAGCGGCGCCGCGGCGAAGCCGAGGTTGCCGCCGAGGGCGAAGACGCCCATCGCGGTGTGGCTGCCCCCGGCCGCCCGGCGCGCCACCCGGGCGGCCTCCGGGTGGTAGGCGGCGACGCCGATCCCGGAGACGGCGACGGCCGCCAGGGTGAGGGCGTAGGAGCCGCCGACGCCGGCCAGGGCCACCCCGGCGCCGCACAGCAGCGTGCTCGCCGGCAGCAGCCACGGCAGCGGCCACCGGTCGGTGAGGGCGCCGAACAGCGGCTGCACCACCGAGGACAGCAGGGAGGCGGCCAGCACCACACCGGAGGCGGCGGCGTAGGTGTAGGCGCGCTCGGAGACGAAGTACGGGACCAGCGCGGCGACCGCGCCCTGGTACACGTCCACGCAGGCGTGGCCCAGGGACAGCAGGGCGACGGGCCGGTTCGGGGTTTTCCTGTTCGTCGGCACCCCGTCATCGTCGCCACGGCACCATCTGGCGCGCTTCCGTTAAAGTGCCAATGCATGCCGGACATCCGCCACACCCCCGAGGCGCCCACCCGCATCCGGGCGCTGGCCCCCGGGGAGACCATCGACGCGCACCGCCACGACGACCACCAGATCGTCTACGCGGGCTCCGGTGTGGTGGCCGTCACCACCGAGGCGGGCACCTGGTTCGCCCCCGGCACCCGGGCCATCTGGGTGCCCGCGGGGTGCGCGCACGCCCACCGCGCCCACGGCCGCATCGAGCTGCACCTGCTGGGCCTGCCCGCCGACACCAACCCGCTCGGCCTGGACGCCCCCACCGTGCTGACCGTCAGCCCGCTGCTGCGCGAGCTGATCCTCGCCCGCACCCGGGCCCCGCGGGACGACACCCCGCAGGGGCGGCGCCTGCGCGCGGTCCTCCTGGACCAGCTCCGCGCCTCGCCGCAGCAGCCCGTCCAGTTGCCCGCGCCCGCCGACCCCCGCCTGGCGGCCGTGTGCGGGCTGCTGCACCGCGACCCCGCGGACCCGCGTCCGCTGGCCGCCCTGGCGTCCGCCGCGGGGGCGAGCGAGCGCACCGTCAGCCGCCTGTTCCGCCGGGAGCTGGGCATGACGTTCCCGCAGTGGCGCACCCAGTTGCGCCTGTACCACGCCCTGCGGATGCTCGCGGAGGACGTGCCGGTGACGGCGGTGGCGCACCGCTGCGGCTGGGCCTCCACCAGCGCGTTCATCGACGTCTTCCGCCGCGCGTTCGGGCACACCCCGGGCGCCCACCGCGGCCGCCCGGGAGCCGCGCCGGGCGCCGCCGGAGCTGATCGGTCGAATCCGTGGGATTCCGTTGGGATGTGACGGTCGGTTGCGTCGGATCCATTGACGGGGCGCGGGGCCGCTCCTACGGTCAACGCGGCTGCTTCATGCGTCGTATACGAGACGCGGTATGCGACGGCCGGAGCCGCCCGGGACACCGGACGCCGCGCCGAGCGGGCGCCGGGCGGACACGTCGAGAACGGGAGGCCCCATGCGCCGGGCCCTGGCCACCGTCACCCTGCCGGCCCGCGCGCTGCTCGCGCCGGGCGCGGGCGCCGCGCCCAAGGTGATCCGGGTGGTGGGGGACATCGAGGGGCACGAGGCCGACGACGGCACCCCGCTCGGCGAGCAGGACTACGCGCCCGGCTACGACCTGAGGACGGCACGGACTTCGTCACGGTCTCAGGCAGCCGCTTCGCCGACCGCGACAAGGCCATGCTCATCGGCTCCGGCGACGGCAGGGGCGACCGCCCCCACGGCCCCGCACGGCCCCTTGTGAGAGAGGACCCGGCCCCATGAACAGGCGCACGTTCGTCTCCCTCGCCCCGCTGTCGTCCGTGCTGCTCCCCGCCGCCCCGGCGCTCGCCGCCTCCCCCGGCTCCGGCCCCGCCCCTGTCCCGACCCCGGGGACCGCGGCGGGCGGCGGGCTGGTCGAGCGGGTGCTCCCCGCCTTCCACCAGCAGTTGAAGGACGAGCTCACGTTCCCGCTGGCCTGGGGGAACTCCCCCGTCCGGGACTCCGCCGCCTGGCGGCGCGCGGCCCGCGCCCGGGTCGAGGAGGCGCTCCTCCAGCCGCGCGACACCACGCCGTTCCGGCCGCGGACGCTGGAGGAGCACCGCACCGACCGGTACCGCCGCAGGACCGTGGAGTTCGCCCTCAGCCGCTTCGGCAGGGCCCGCGGCCTGCTGCTGCTCCCCCACGGCAGGCCGCCGTTCCCCGCGGTGCTGCTGCTGCACGACCACGGCTCGAAGTTCGACATCGGCAAGGAGAAGCTGATCGAGCCGTGGTCGGACGAGGCCCGTATCGCCTCGGCGCGCGCCTGGGCGGCGAAGCACTTCGACGGCGCGTTCGTCGGGGACGAGCTGGCGGCGCGGGGCTACGCGGTGCTCGCCGTGGACGCGCTCGGCTGGGGCGACCGGGGCCCGCTCACCTACGAGGACCAGCAGGCACTGGCCGCCAACTTCTACAACCTGGGCTCCTCCATGGCCGGGCTCATGGCCCTGGAGGACGTGCGCGCGGCGGCGTTCCTGGCCTCGCTGCCCGAGGTGGACCGCACCCGGGTGGCCGCGTTCGGCTTCTCCATGGGCGCCTACCGCGCCTGGCTGACCGCCGCCCTGTCGCGGCGGGTCCGGGCGGCGGTGGCGGTGTGCTGGATGACCACGCTCAAGGAGATGATGGTTCCCGGCAACAACACCCTGCGCGGCCAGTCGGCGTTCCACATGCTGCACCCGGGCCTGTACCGCCACCTGGACATCCCGGACATCGCCTCCCTGGCCGCCCCGCGCCCCATGATGTTCCACGCGGGCGCCCTGGACGGCCTCTTCCCCCCGGCGGGCGTGCAGGCCGCGTACGCGAAGCTGCGCGCGGTGTGGGAGTCGCAGGGGGCGGGCGACCGGCTGACCACCAGGCTCTGGCCCGACCGCGGCCATGTGTTCACGGCCGACATGCAGGCGGAGACGTTCGAGTGGCTGGACCGCGGCCTCGGGAGGTGAGGCCGCGGGGCGGGCCGGCCCGCCCCGCGGCCGCCGTCAGGACGAGCCGCCGCAGGGCGGTCACCGGCGCGCTTCGGGGAACTCGACGGTGATCCGGGTGAAGCCCAGGGAGCGCAGCAGGTTCTCCAGCATCTGGCGGGTGTTGCGCTCCGCCCTGGGCACCAGGTCGCTCTCCTTCGCCGCCTCGTCGATGTGCCACACGGCCAGGCGGTGCACCTCCCGCTCGTCGTTGGGGTTGTCCGAGAACACGTCACCGAAACGGTCGAGCACCCCGCGCTGCTTGTTGACCGCGTAGGAGCGGTCCACGTCCAGGGTGGCCCCGTCGAGCGAGGCGCGGGGCAGCCGGACGGTGACGCCCCTGCGGTCCTCGGTGACGGTGACGGCGTCCCGGCCGAGCCCGCCGAGGTCCACCGACGCCTCCACGGTGCCCGCGCCCACGAACAGGGTGCGCTTGCCCTTGATGGCGTCCGGCACGTACCGGGTGTCCTTCTCCAGGTCCACCACCACCTGGAACTCGCCGGCCGCCGCCTCGTACCGGCTCATGTCCCGGATCGACTTCAGCAGCGCCGGGCCCGTGCGGTCCTTGGTCTCGGTGCGGAACGGGTTGTCCGGCCACAGGTCGAGCCGCCCGGCCACCAGGAGCAGCGCGAGCAGCGCGGCGAGGGCGGCGGCGAGCGAGGCCCACAGCGGCATGCGGCGGCGCTCGCGGCGCCGCCACGGCCGCCACGGCAGGTGGGGCCGGTACGTTCCGTGGCCGCGCTCCGGGTCGGGTCGGTCCGGGTCGGGTCGGTCCGGGTACGGTCGCTCCGGGTCGGGTCGGTCCTGGTCAGGTCCCGCGGGCGGGGTCTGGGGGGCGGCCGACGCGGATCGGCGTGGATGTGTCATGCGTCTGCACCTCCGCGGGGTGCGGTCGGGTCCCTTCCCTCGGGCGCCTTCCCGCTGTTCCCCCGCCCATGGGCCCCTCCTGGCGGGTTCACCGCCTTGGGAGGGGCCGCCGGGTGACGCGGGGTCAGGCGCCGGCGCCGCCCTCCGGGGCCGGGTCGGCGCCCACCTGGATGCCGATGACGCAGGTGTCGTCGTCGGTGTCGGACCTGCTGTGGGTCAGCAGCCGGTCCAGGCGCTGGTCCAGGGAGGAGGTGGGGCGCTGCGCGGTGGCGATCAGGTGGGTGAGGGACTCGTGCACGGAGCTGTCCCTGCGCTCCACCAGGCCGTCGGTGTACATCAGCAGGGTGTCGCCCTCCTCCAGGCGCAGGTCGCCCTCCTGGTAGCCGGCCTCGGGGTGGGCGCCGAGGAGGAGCCCTTCCAGCAGGGGCAGTTCGCGGGCGCCGGTGCCGCGGATCAGGATCGGCGGCAGGTGGCCCGCCCTGGCCCAGCGCAGGTCGCGGGTGTCCGGGTCGTACAGGCCGCACACCGCGGTGGCGGTGACCTGCTCGGTCAGGTGGTGCGCGACGACGTTGAGCCAGGACAGGAGCTGGGCCGGGCCCGCGCCGGTGACGGCGAGGCCGCGCAGGGCGTTGCGCAGCACCACCATCGAGGTGGCGGCCTCGATGCCGTGGCCCGCCACGTCGCCGACGCACAGCAGTACCTTGCCGGACGGCAGGATGACCGTGTCGTACCAGTCGCCGCCGACCAGGTGCTCCGCCTCCGCCGGGCGGTACCGCACGGCGGTGCGCAGCCCGGGCACGGACAGCGGCGCCCGGGCGGGCGGCATGATGGCGTGCTGGAGCTGGAGGGCGAGGCGGCTGCGCTCGGCGGCCTGCGCCTCGGTGTGGGCGAGCTGGTCGCGGGTGGCGGCCAGGGCCACCTCCGTCCAGTGCTGGGACGATATGTCCTGGTAGGCGCCGCGCACGGCGAGCAGCCTGCCGTCGGCGTCCAGGACGGGTTCGGCGACGACCCGCATGTGGCGGGTGACGCCGTCGGGCCGCTGGAGGCGGAAGGCACTTGAGGCGGGGCGCCGCTGGTGCAGCACCGCGCGCAGGAACCGGCCGATGGCCACCGCGTCGTCCGGGTGGGCGTGCGCGGGCAGCTCCTCCAGGGGGACGGGGGTCGCGGTGGACGACCGCCCGTACAGGGCGAACAACTGGGTGTTCCAGGTGATCTCGCCGGTGACGGTGTTCTCCTCGAAGCCGCCGATGCGGCCCAGGCGCTGGGCGTGCTGGAGCAGGCTGGCCAACCGGGCGGCCTCGTCCTCGACCCGCCATATCAGCAGCACGCCGTCGCCGTGGCGGCTGATGCTGATGTCGCCGACGGCGGTCAGCGGCACCTCGTCCACCAGGGCGGTCAGGGTCATCCGCCGGGCGGAGAACCGCTCGCCGGTGGCGTAGACCCGCTCGACCCGCTCGTACAGGCCGCCGCTGCCCGCCGCCAGCGGGTACGCCTCCAGCAGCAGCGCGCCCTGCACGGCGGAGCGGGTGCGGCCCGCCGGGTCGATGAAGCAACTGTTGACGTGGTGGATGAGGAAGTCCGTCAGCTCACCGGCGGCGTCGCGGCACGGCCGCAGCACCAGGGCCGGGTCGTACAGGCCCTCGGCGAGGTCGACCAGCTCGGCCACGTCGGCGAACGGCGACCTCGGGGCGGGGGCCTCGGGCTCGGTGCCGTCCGGCAGGAACTGGAGGGTGTGCCCGCACAGCTCGGCCAGGGCGTGGAGCTGGCGCTGGATCTGCGGCGGCTGGGGCTCGCGCCGCCCCGGCCAGCAGATCTCCAGCACGCCGAGGACGCGCCCGCCCGCGGTCGCGGGGACGGCGGCCCTGGCGCCCTCGGGGAACTCCAGTCGGCCCATGGTGGGCGGCTCCGCGTCCGACAGGGTCTCGAACCACACCAGGTGCAGGGAGGTCAGCGCCCGGCGGGCGACGGTGGCGACGCCCGGCGGCACATACCGCCAGCGGCCCGCCTCCTCGACGCTGAACCCGGCGCTGCCGGACAGGGCGAGGGAGCCGTCGCCGCGGACGGCCCACACGGCGACCGCGGCGGCGCCGAGCGGGCCGAGCGCGTTGTGCAGCAGGGACTCGGCGACGGCCTGGGTGTCGTCGGCGGCCAGGGCGCCGCTCTCCGCGGTGCGCAGCCGCACCGCCGTGGAGGAGCGCCCGTCCCCGGCGGGCACTCCCGCGTCCGCGGGCACGCCCGGGACGTGGGCGGCCTCGGCCAGCGGGTCGTCGGCCGCCTTGTTGACGATGTCCGCGGCCAGCTCGAGCTGGGTGACGCCGGCCTGCTCGGCGAGCGAGGCCAGGTGCTCGGCCGCCTGGGCGGGGCCGCAGCGCAGCCGCTCGACGAGCATGCCCTTGGCGAGCTCGATCAGGGCGCGGCCGTCGGCGGCGGCGTGGGCGGCCCGCACCTCGCGGCGCAGCCGCTCCACGGTCGCGGCGAGCCGGCTCACCGCGGAGGCCGGGTCGCCGGCGGCCGGGTCCTGGGCGGGCCCGGCGGCCCGCTCGGCCTCCGCGGCCGCCGCGGGGATGGGGAGCCCGTCGGACCTGCTGGGGCCCTGGGGCCTGGCGGACGTGCTCATGGTGCCGCTGACTCCTGGTGGGGGTGGCGTGCCGTGGGCGGCGGGGCGGCGGGTCATCGGGCCAGGTGACGGCGGACGCAGTCCATCAGGTCGTCGGCGTCCACCGGCTTGGTGACGTAGTCGCTCGCCCCCGACTGGAGGCTCTTCTCCCGGTCCCCTGGCATCGCCTTCGCGGTGACCGCGATGATGGGCAGGTCCGTGTACTCGGGCATCCGCCTGATCCGCATGGTGGCGGTGTAGCCGTCCATCTCGGGCATCATCACGTCCATCAGGATCAGGTCGATCTCCGGGTTGGCGGCGAGGGTCTCGATGCCCGCGCGGCCGTTCTCCGCGTGCAGCACCCGCAGGCCGTGCAGTTCGAGGATGCCGCTGAGCGCGTACAGGTTGCGGGCGTCGTCGTCCACGACCAGCACGGTGCGGCCCGCGAGGGTGTCGTCCACGGGCCGCGGCGAGGGCTGCGGGGCCTCGTCGGCGCGGACCAGGGGCAGCACGTCGCCGGGCTGGTCCGCGGACAGGTGCAGCGCGATGCGCTCGCGCAGCTCGTCCAGGCTGGACAGCAGCTCCAGCGGCCGGGCGTCGGCGCGGGACTGGAGGGCCTGCTCGGCCTCGGCCGCCAGGCGGCGGTTGTTGTGCGCCAGGATGGGCACGCTGGCCAGCGCCGAGTCGCCCTCCACGGCCTCCAGGAAGCGCAGCGCCTCGCCGTCGGGCATGTCGAGTTCGAGGACCACGCAGTGGCACGCCTCGGTGGCCAGGGCCGCCGCGGCCTCCTGCGCGCCGAGGGCGGTGACGACCTCCACGGCCTGACGGGACGGGCCCAGGTCCTGGCTGCCCGCGAGGTCGGCGACGGCGTTCTCGGCGACCAGGGACAGCAGCCCCCGCGCGCGTGCCTCGATCACCAGCAGGCGGCGCTTCTGCCGGGGCAGCGGGGCGGCGGGCCGCCGGGCCTCGGTGAGGGCGCCGGCCGTCCGCTCCGGCGCGGCCTCCAGGGCCGGGGCGCCGGTGACCATGCCCGCGAAGTCGTCGCGGGCCGCGGGCAGGAACAGGGTGAAGGTGCTGCCCCGGCCGAGGGTGCTCTGCGCGGTGACGGCGCCGCCGAGCAGGTAGGCGATCTCGCGGCTGATGGACAGACCGAGCCCGGTGCCGCCGTACTTGCGGCTGGTGGTGCCGTCCGCCTGCTGGAACGCCCCGAAGATCGTCTCGAGCTGCTGCTCGGCGATGCCGATGCCGGTGTCCTTCACCCGGAAGGCCACCACGGGTCCGCCGCGGTGCACCCCGGCGGGCAGCTCGGCGTCGCCGGCCGGTTCGATGCGCAGCTCCACCCTGCCGCGCTCGGTGAACTTCACCGCGTTCGACAGCAGGTTGCGCAGGATCTGGCGCAGCCGCGAGTCGTCGGTGAGCAGCTCGGACGGCACGCCCGGCGCGGTGCTGATGGTGAACTCGAGGTTCTTCTGCGTGGTCATGGGCCGGAAGGTGGCCTCGACGTAGTCGAGCAACTGCCGCAGCGGGACCTGCTCGGGGTTGAGGTCCATCTTGCCCGCCTCGACCTTCGACAGGTCGAGGATGTCGTTGATCAGTTGGAGCAGGTCGGAGCCCGCGGAGTGGATGATGCTCGCGTACTCGACCTGCTTGGGCGTGAGGTTCCTGGTGGGGTTCTGCGCCAGCAACTGGGCGAGGATGAGCAGGCTGTTGAGCGGGGTGCGCAGCTCGTGGCTCATGTTGGCCAGGAACTCGGACTTGTACTTCGAGGCCAGGGCGAGCTGCTGGGCGCGGGTCTCCAGCTCCTGCCTGGCCTGCTCGATCTCCAGGTTCTTGGTCTCGATGTCGCGGTTCTGGGAGGCCAGTAGGGCGGCCTTCTCCTCCAGCTCGGCGTTGGAGCGCTGGAGCTCCTCCTGCTGCACCTGGAGCTGCTCGGTGCGGGCCTGGAGCTCGCCGGCCAGGCGCTGGGACTCCTGGAGCAGTTCGTCGGTGCGGGAGTTGGCGACGATGGTGGAGACGTTGACGCCGATGGTCTCCATGAGCTGGTTCAGGAAGTCCTGGTGGGTCTCGGTGAAGCGGCTGACGGAGGCCAGCTCGATCACGCCGAGGACCTGCTCCTCCACCACGATCGGCAGCACCATCAGCGCAGTGGGCTCGGTGCGGCCGAGGCCGGAGGAGATGTGCACGTACCCGGCCGGCAGCTCGTCCACCACGATGGTGCGGCGGCGCCGCGCCGCCTGGCCGACCAGGGAGCGGCCGATCGGGATCCGGGTGGGCCGGTCGTCGCCGTCGGGGTAGCCGTAGGAGCCCACCAGGCGCAGCTCGGTGCCGCCGGGCACCTCCTCGGCGAGGTAGAAGGCGCCGTACTGGGCGGAGACCAGCGGGGTCAGCTCGTCCATGACCAGTTCGGCGACGACGGCGAGGTCGCGGTGGCCCTGCATGAGCCCGGAGATGCGGGCCAGGTTGGTCTTCAGCCAGTCCTGCTCCTGGTTGGCGCGGGTGGTCTCGCGCAGGGACTCCACCATCGAGTTGATGTTGTCCTTGAGCTCGGCGACCTCGCCGGAGGCGTCCACGGTGATGGAGCGGGTCAGATCGCCCTCGGCCACCGCGCTGGTGACCTCGGCGATCGCCCGGACCTGACGAGTGAGGTTCCCGGCCAGCTCGTTGACGTTCTCCGTCAGCCGCTTCCAGGTGCCCGAGACGCCCTCGACCTCGGCCTGGCCGCCGAGCCGGCCCTCGCTGCCGACCTCCCGGGCGACCCGGGTCACCTCGGCGGCGAACGAGGACAACTGGTCCACCATCGTGTTGATGGTGGTCTTCAGCTCCAGGATCTCCCCGCGCGCGTCCACGTCGATCTTCTTCGACAGGTCGCCGTTGGCGACCGCCGTGGTCACCTGGGCGATGTTGCGGACCTGGCCGGTGAGGTTGTTCGCCATCGAGTTGACGTTGTCGGTGAGGTCCTTCCAGGTGCCCGCGACGTTGGGCACCCTGGCCTGCCCGCCGAGCCGGCCCTCGGTGCCGACCTCGCGGGCCACCCGGGTCACCTCGTCGGCGAACGCCGAGAGGGTGTCCACCATGGTGTTGATCGTCCCGGCGAGCGCGGCCACCTCGCCCTTGGCCTCGACCATGATTTTCTGGGACAGGTCGCCGCGGGCCACCGCGGTGGCCACCTGGGCGATCGATCTGACCTGGCCGGTCAGGTTGGACGCCATGACGTTGACGTTGTCGGTGAGGTCCTTCCAGGTGCCGGAGACCCCGCGCACAGTGGCCTGACCGCCGAGGTTGCCCTCGGTGCCCACCTCGCGGGCGACCCGCGTGACCTCGTCGGCGAACGCGGAGAGCTGGTCCACCATCGTGTTGATGGTCTCCTTCAGCTCCAGGATCTCCCCGCGGGCGTCCACGCGGATCTTCTGCGACAGGTCGCCCTGGGCGACGGCGGTGGTGACCTGGGCGATGGAGCGCACCTGCGCGGTGAGGTTGTCGGCCATCACGTTGACGGACTCGGTGAGGTCCTTCCACGTGCCGGAGACGCCCTTGACGTCGGCCTGACCGCCGAGGCGGCCCTCGGTGCCGACCTCCCGGGCCACCCGCGTCACCTCGTCGGCGAACGCGGAGAGCTGGTCCACCATCGTGTTGATGGTCTCCTTCAGCTCCAGGATCTCCCCGCGGGCGGTGACGGTGATCTTCTGGGAGAGGTCGCCCTTGGCGACCGCGGTCGCGACCTGGGCGATGGAGCGCACCTGCGCGGTGAGGTTCCCGGCCATGGAGTTCACCGAGTCGGTGAGGTCGCGCCAGGTGCCCAGGACGCCCTTGACGTCGGCCTGGCCGCCGAGGCGGCCGTCGGTGCCCACCTCGCGGGCCACCCGGGTCACCTCGTCGGCGAACGCCGACAACTGGTCGACCATCGTATTGATGGTGTTCTTCAGCTCCAGGATCTCCCCGCGCGCGTCCACGGTGATCTTCTGGGAGAGGTCGCCCTTGGCGACCGCGGTGGTCACCTGGGCG
This sequence comes from Streptomyces capparidis, assembly GCF_054782095.1. Classification (NCBI taxonomy): domain Bacteria; kingdom Bacillati; phylum Actinomycetota; class Actinomycetes; order Kitasatosporales; family Streptomycetaceae; genus Streptomyces; species Streptomyces capparidis. The sequence continues at coordinate 26,501 of NZ_BAAGTD010000012.1, forward strand.
ATGTTGCGCACCTGGTCGGTGAGGTTGCCCGCCATGAAGTTGACGGAGTCCGTCAGGTCCCGCCACACCCCGCCGACGCCCGGCACCTGGGCCTGGCCGCCGAGCCTGCCCTCGCTGCCGACCTCCCGGGCCACCCGGGTCACCTCGGCGGCGAACGAGGACAACTGGTCGACCATCGTGTTGACGGTCTCCTTCAGCTCCAGGATCTCCCCGCGCGCGTCCACGTCGATCTTCTGGGACAGGTCGCCGCGGGCCACGGCGGTCGCCACCTGGGCGATGTCGCGGACCTGGGTGGTGAGGTTGCCCGCCATGGCGTTCACCGAGTCGGTGAGGTCGGCCCAGGTGCCGGAGACGCCGGGCACCTTCGCCTGGCCGCCGAGGGTGCCCTCGGTGCCCACCTCGCGGGCCACCCGGGTCACCTCTGAGGTGAACAGCGACAACTGGTCGACCATGCCGTTGAAGACCGTGGCGATCTCGCCGAGCAGGCCGTCCGCCTCGTCGGGCAGCCTGGTGCCGAAGTCGCCGTCGCGCACCGCGGTCAGGCCGGCCAGCAACTGCCGCAGCTCGGGCTCCCCCACCGCGCCGTGCGACCCGCTCCGCGGCACCGGGCTCGTGCCTTCGGCCGTGGTCTCCGCCATGTCCACCCTCGCTCCGCTCATCGCAAGCGGCGACGGCACTGCCGCCGGACCGCTCGGGCCACCCCCGGAGGGGGCCGGGCGCGTCCGCGCCCGTTCGGCCTCGCCTGCCTCGACCTCACGACAAAATGCGCTTCATCCTACGCGCCGCCCGAGGGGGAGGGGCACCGGGCGATGGAGGGGGGCGATCCCGCCGCGACCTGCTGCTTCGCGGCGGGACCGGTGCGCCGTGGGCTCCGGCGCGGGCCTCAGTGCTCCGCGCGGTCCGGGGCCCCGCGGCCGAGGAGGGCACCCATGACGATCATGGCGGCGCCGAGGACGAGGTGCAGCCAGTCGTCCGCGTCGTCGAAGGGGACGAAGTTGGCCGCGCTGTCGTGGTCGACGAACAGGCCGTACAGCCACAGCACCAGGTAGATGACACCGCCGCCGATGAGGAACGAGCGGGCGGACGGCACGGACCGGGCCATCGCCAGCCCGGCGAGGCCGAACAGCAGGTGCACGAGGTTGTGCAGGACGGACACCTGGAAGACGCCGAGCAACTGGGCGCCGGAGTGGTGCTCGGCGAACTTCATGGAGTCGTAGTCGGTGGTGACGCCGGGGACGAACCCCAGGACGCCGACGAGCAGGAAGACCGCGCCCACCAGCAGGGCGGCCTGCTGGACGGGGGCGTAGGCGGTGGTGCGGTGCCGACCGGACATGACCGACGTCCTCCTCGCGGTGGGCGGGCCGGGCGGCTCCCGGGCGTGGGGCCGCCGTCGTCGAGTGCTTCAGCGAAGGATTACCCGACATTTGCACCATTAGTCCACTTTTGGGGTGGGAGGGGTGGGCGAGGGGGTGGGAGGGCGCGCGTGGGGGGTGAGGAGGTGGGGTGTGGGCGCCGGGGCGCGGAGCCGCTGCTTGGGGAGGAGAGGGGTGGGTGCCGGGGTGGGACGGCGTGCGGGGGTGAGGAGGAGCGGGGTGAGGAGGTGGGCGCCAGGGGTGCGCCGATGCCCGGGAGCGCGGGGGCGCCCGGGGGCTCGGGAAGGGCGGGCGCGTGCCGGGCCATGTGTGCCGGAGACAGGTGGGATCCGCCGCCCCGGCCGCCGGGGCGGTGGGGGCCGGCCGTTCGGCTTCGGCCCCCTCCCGTCGAGTCGCCCCCGCTCGGCGAGGGTTCAGTCGATGCCGATGGACATCCGCAGGACCAGGCCGTCCGGCCGGGCGCGGATCTCCACCAGGTCGCACAACTGGTGGATCAGCCACAGGCCGCGGCCTCCGGCGGCGGAGACCGGGTCGGGGCGCCTGCGTCCCAGCAGCGGGTTGGCCAGGTACCCGCGGTCGCTCGTCTCCAGGAACGCCGTCCCGTCCGCGCTCCACAGCCGCAGGGTGCCGCTGCCGCCGCCGTGCCGCACCGAGTTGGTGGTGGCCTCGCTGACCGCGAGGGTCAGGTCGGTGCGGCGCCGCTCGGACATGCCGAGCCCGCGCGCCCACCCCTCGGCGGCGGCCCGCACCGGGCCGAGGTCGCCCTCCTTGTAGTGCAGCACGCGCACGTCCGCGGGCGGCTCGGGCAGCGGGGTGTCGCAGTCGGCGCAGACCTCGAGCGGGTCGGTGTACAGGTCGTTGCCGCGGTTGGCCTCGCCCTCGGCGATGACGGGGTGGGTGCGGTACGCGTCGGAGACGACGTCGTCGGGCAGCACCGAGACGTCGTATGGGCACAGGATGGACACCGGGCGCCCGGCGAACGCCAGGTTGATCAGCGCCTCGTGCCGGGTGGCCTCGCGGATCTCCTCGGGGCTGCGGCCGTGCCAGATCGGCTCGCCCACCAGGTGCGCGCCGGCGGGGTGGAGGTCGGCGAAGCCCTGGAGCGCGGACAGGATCCGGCCGGGGTTGCGGCCGACCTCGTTCATCTCCAGCCAGGTCACGTCCGCGCCGAGCGGGCCCATGCGGTCCCGCAGCGGCGCCAGGCGGGCCGCGGGGACGGCGACGAAGGCGGGGCGGCCCGCCTCGATGCCCTGGCGCAGGAAGCCCGCGACACCGTCGAGGAACTCCTCCTCCTGCCGGTAGAACAGCGCCGGATGGACGAACGAACGGGTGCGGCGGCCGGATTCCTCGGGAGTGGTCGTCGTCATCGGGGCGTTACCTCCAGCACCCCGGTCAGCTCGGGGAAGAGCTCCAACAGCCGGACCAGGGAGGGCGGCGCCCCGTGGACGGCCAGCCGGCTCCCGGGTGACCGTGTGGCCGCCGCGGCGAGGCTGCCCAGGCTCGCCGCGTCGATGTGGTCGAGTCCGGACAGGTCGAGCACGGCGCCCTCGCTCTCGAGCCGGGACAGCGCGGCGGCCGCGGCCTCCAGGGCCGGGCGGCTGTCGTGGTTCGCCGCACCGGTCATCCGCAGGCCCGGACGGCCGGGCAGGGGCGTGACACTAAGCACCGGGGTTCCCGTTTTCTCGCCTTCCCCGCGCATCCGGGACGGATGCGCGCCTTCCAGCACGGCGACGGCCGTGTCCCTGAGCACTCGGCGGTCGTACAGGCACAGGGCCGACAGCGGGAGCCGGCCGAGGACCTCGCCGTGCATCCGCAGTTCGTACTCCAGCAGCCGCTCGGCCCCCGGCAGCCCGCGGGCGGACCAGGACATGTCCTCCACGGCGCGCAGCCCGGGGTACCCGTCGGCCAGCGCGGCGACCACCGAGGTGTGCCAGTGCCCGATCAGCCGGTCGGGGTCGAACGGCGGGGCGGCCAGAAAGGTCTCCTGCGCGGTGGCCACGACGAGCTGGCCGCGGTCCCTCGCCCGCCGCGCGTCCAGGCCGTGGGCGGTCAGCGCGTCGATCACCTCGTCCGGGTGGGCGCCGTCGGAGAGGTACTGGACGCGCTCGCCGCGCTCCAGGCCCTGGCGCAGGAAGCGGGCCGCCGTCCGCGCCCGGACCTCGTCGGTGGAGAACACGGCGCTGGTGTGGGTACCGAAATCCGCGGAGGAGGATGGTGGCTCGGGGGCAAGCTTCGTCATCGATTCCCTCATGCCTTGGCCACCGGTTGCGGACCCACTGTAGGCAAGGGTGCCGGTGTTCTGCCAGGTCGGTCCGGCGGCGATCGCCCTCCTACGGTACCGAAGGGAGCCGGCGGCGAGGGCGCCGGCGCCGGGAGGCACGGGGCGCGCGGCGGCGTCCCGCCCGCCGCGGGCCCCGGAGGGCAGCCGCGGGCGGGACGCCGCCCCCGGGCGGGCGTCAGCCCTCGGGGTAGAAGACGAACAGGGTGCAGCCCGTGGTGCTCTGCGGGACGTGGGAGGAGCCGGCGGGCGCGTGCAGGAAGGTGCCCTCCGGGTAGTCCCTGTCCCCGTCGTTGAAGGTCCCGCGGACCACGAAGACCTCCTCGGGGCCCGGCTCGTGCACGTCGATCCCCTCCCATCTGCTGCCCGGGTCCAGCTCCACCACCAGTGCCTTGGCCCCGTTCGCGCCCGTCCACAGGGGCCTGGCCCTGATGCCGGGGAACAGCTCCCTCACCGGGGCGTCGGCCACCGCTGCCCAGATGTAACCGTCCGTCACCGCGGCGCGCGCCGCGCTCTCGTCGATCTCCATGCTCCGAGGCTCGCAGCGGCGTTCCCCCGGCCACCAGTGTCGGAAATGACGTCGTGCGGTACTTTCCTGCCATGACCGCGCAGACGACCGGGGACGGGCCGCGGCACCGCGTGGTGGCGCTGGTCCACCCGCCGCAGTCCACGATGGAACTCGCCTTCCCCGCTCAGGTGTTCGGACCGGACCGGCCGGGGCTGCCCCCCGCGTACGCGTTCTCGGTGTGCGCCGAGCATCCGGGCCCGGTACCGACCCTGGCGGGCTACGACATGCTGGTGACCGAGGGGCTCGCCGCGCTCGACACGGCGGACACCGTCGTGGTGCCGGGCTGGAAGCCGCTCGACGAGGCGCCCTCCCCCGCCGTCCTGGCCGCGCTGCGGCGCGCGCACGGGCGCGGCGCCCGGGTGGTCGGCATCTGCTCGGGCGCCTTCGCGCTGGCCCACGCCGGCCTGCTCGACGGCCGCCGGGCCAGCACGCACTGGATGCTGGCCGACGACTTCTCCGCCCGCTTCCCCCGCGTCACCTTCGACCCCGACGTGCTGTACGTCGACCACGGCGACGTCGCCACCAGCGCCGGGGCCGGGGCCGGGCTCGACCTGTGCCTGCACCTGGTGCGCGCCGACCTGGGCGCGGCGCACGCGGCGCAGTTGGCCAGGCAACTGGTCACGCCGTCGCGGCGGGAGACCGGGCAGTCGGCGTACGCGGTGCCGCCGCCGCCCCGCCGGGCCGACGACGCGCTGGGCCCGCTGCTGGAGTGGGCGGTCCTGCGGCTCGGGGAGCGGGTGACGGTGGAGGACATGGCCGCGCGGGCGGGGGTGTCCGGGCGGACCCTGGCGCGGCGGTTCGCCGAGCAGCTCGGCACCAGCCCGGGGCAGTGGCTGCTCGCCCGGCGGATCGAGGCGAGCCGGACCCTGCTCGAGGAGACCGACCTGCCGGTGGAGGCGATCGCGGCGCGCACCGGCCTGTCGTCCGCGGTCAACCTGCGCCGCCGCTTCCATCGGGCGCTGCGCACCACCCCGTCCGCCTACCGACGGGCGGTCCGCGCGGCGGGCGGCCCGCCCTTCCGGGACGCGGGGTGAGGCGGCGGCGCGGGCGGGGCGGTGGCGCGGGCGGGTGGGGCCGCGGCGCGGAGGATGAGGCGTGAGGCGTGTCGGCTCCGGCACGCGGGCGCTGTGTGCTGGAGTGGGAGGCCCGTGACGGAACGTGGCGGGGTGCCGGTCCTGTCCGGCGGGCGGAGGTCCGTGTCGCGGCCGAGGAGGAGCGGTGGGCGCCTGGGTGCGATGGCGGCCGGGACCGGCCCGGCGAGCGGCGGGGCGGTGCGGGCGCCGGCCGCCCGGGGCGGTTCCCCTGGCCGTGCTCGCCGTTTTCGCGGTGGTCTCGCCGTGGCTGCTGCCGGGCGACGCGCCGCCCCGTGAGGCCGCCGCGCGGGTGCCCAAGCCCGCGGGTTGGCGGCAGCTCGCGGAGCGGGCCCGGCCCGCGGTGCCGCAGCCGGCGATCGTGCGGCGCGACGCGTGGCGGGCCGAGACCGTCTCCACCGCGCCGCCGCCGCGGTACGCGCCCGCGGTGAAGGCCGCGGTCGTGCACCACACGGACACGCCGAACGACTACGACTGCTCGGTGGCGCCGCAGATCATCCGCAACCTGTACGCGGGGCACGCGCACGCCAAGGCGTGGGACGACATCGGCTACAACTTCCTGGTGGACTCCTGCGGCACCATCTACGAGGGCCGGGCCGGGGGCCTGGACCGGCCGGTGGTCGGCGCGCACACCAGGGGCTTCAACCAGGGCACGGTCGGCATCGCGGCGATCGGCACGTTCGGGGCGGGCGCGGTGGTGCCCGAGCCGATGGTGGACGCGATGGCGCGGCTGATCGCGTGGAAGCTGGGCGCGGACGGGCCCGACCCGCGCGGCACGGTGACCCTGGTGTCCACCAACGACGAGGCCCGCTACCCCAAGGGCACGCCCGCCCGGGTGCCGGTGGTGGCGGGGCACACCGACGCCTACCCGACCCACTGCCCGGGCGCGGGCCTGTACGCCCGCCTCCCGGACATCCGGGCCCGGGCGGCGCGGCTCCAGGGCCGGTGACGAGGCGGCCCCGCGGCGGGCCCGGTCAGGGCGCCAGCAGGGCGGGGACCGGGCTGACCGGGTCCCAGTCCGGGTCGCGGCCGGTGAGGCGGCGGTAGGTGCGCTGCCAGGCGTCCGGGTCGCCGCCCAGTCGGCGGCGGACCAGGGCGGCGACCTCGCCGGCGGCGGCGCGGGCGCCGGGCGGGGCGTCGGCGCGGCGCAGGGCGCCGCCGACCCAGGCCAGCACCAGCGCGGCCGGGGCCACCTCCCGGGCGAGGTCGCGGCCGGTGAGCCGGCCGGTGCCCAGCAGGTGGTCGAGCTGGACGGCGAGCGGCTCGTGATGGTGGTCGCCCAGGCCGTGGCGGAGCCGGGCCAGGGCGGCGGCGGGCGTGGCGGCGGGGGCGCGCCGGGTGGGGGCGGGCAGGTGCCGGGCGTGGCGGAGCCGGACGTCCTCTGGGGTGCGGGGGTGGTTCACGACCGTCGCCCAGTGGGGGACGGGGTCGTGGGCGTGCTCGGCCTCGAGGGCGGGCCAGTCCGGGTCGGCCGGGAGGTCGTCGAGCAGGCGCGCCGTGGTCCAGCGGTGGGGGGAGCGGCGCAGCCGCCGCAGCAGGTTCGGGGTCGCGTGCTCCCGCTCCAGGCGGGCCCGCAGGACGGCGGCGGGGTCGCCGGGGCCGGTCAGGGCCTTGTGGGCGAGGCGGGTGACGGCGGCGCCCGGCACGCCGTCCTCGACCAGCGCGGCCAGCCGTCCGGGGCCGCCGTGGCGCAGCAGGCCGAGGCAGCCGTGCAACTGGGCGGGCAGGTCGAGCCTGCCGTGCCGCAGCACCCGCTCGATCAGGTCGGGCTCGGCGGAGTGCAGCCAGGCGGTGCCGCCGGGCGGTGGCCCGCCGGGCGGCTCCGCGGCGAGGCGGGCCGCGACCGGTCCCGGCGCGGCGGCGACGCGGCGGAACAGCTCGGTGCGGTGGTCGTTGCGGAGGACGGCCAGGGCGGTGTCGGGGTCGGCCAGGTCCAGCAGGCGGTGCGCGTGCGCGGCGGGCAGCAGCGGGGAGCGGCCGGCCAGGACGCGCAGCGCGGCGGGGTCGCGCAGGGCGAGCAGGTGGTCGAAGGCGGCGTCCGGCGGAGGCTCCTGGCGCAGCAGGTAGGCGGCGAGGGTCCAGGGGGCGGCGGGGCCGAGCCGCGGCAGGACGGCGGCGACGACCTCCGGCCGGGCCAGGCACAGCAGGGTGCCGGCCGGCCACAGCCACAGGTGGTTGCCGCGGTCGAGCAGGCGCAGGGCCTCCTCCGGGGTGGTGGGCGCCGCGGTGTGGTTCCAGGACCTCTCCGGGCTGCCCCGGTCGACGGGGGCCAGCTCTGCGGGGTCGGGGGTGCCCGCGGCGCGGGAGCGCGCCAGCAGTTCCGGCCAGGTGGCCCCGCCCCGCTCGGCGGCCGGGTGCAGGGCCTCGGGGCGGGCGGCCGCGGCCAGGCGCAGCCAGGCGTCGGGGTCCGTGCCGAGCTCGCGGTGGAGCAGCTCGGCCAGGTCCCGGCGCCAGGCGACGGGGAAGGCCAGCCGCCGCCAGTCGTGGGGCGGGCCGAGCAGGGCCCGGGCGGGGAAGGCGGCCGACAGGTCGCCGGGGGTGATGACGCCGTGGAGGTAGGCGCGCTCGGCGACCAGCGGGGCGCGGTCGTCGTGGGGGCGGGCGAGGCGGTCCAGGACGGCTTGTCGGCCGGGGGCGGCCAGCCACGGCCCCGGCGGGGTGAGGCCGGCCGCGCGGTGGGCGTCGATCAGCCAGTCGGGGGTGGCCCAGCCGGGGGTGTCGGCGCCGTCGTGGTCGGCGAGGAAGCTCAGCACGCCGGGGGCAGCGCCGGGCGGCGCCGGGGTGTCGGCGAGGCGGATGAGCAGGTCCGCCGCGGCGAGGGCGGCCCGGTGCAGGGGGGTGCGCGGGGTGGCGGGGGGCGGTTCGGCCGGCGGGTCGGCGGGGGGCGGGTCGGCGGGGGGCGCCGGCGGGGGTTCGGGGGCGGGCGCGGGGGCGGGCGGCGCGGCCTGCCGGGGGCCGGCGATCCGGTCGCTGACGGTGATCAGCTCGGGCAGGGTGCCGGTGAAGTCGGGCAGCAGGCGCAGCAGCACCGCCCACGCCTCGGGGTGCCCGGACAGGTGCTCGCGGACGGCGGCGCGCAGGGCGGCCTTGGCGGCGGCGGCCAGGTCGGGCCGCGCGTCCAGCACGCCGTGCAGCGCGGCGGCCGCGGGCCGGGCCGGGCGGGCGGCCAGCAGGTGGGCGGGGTCGAGCAGCCCGGCGTTCGCCATGGCCACGGCCCAGTCGGCGGCCGAGTGGGTGAGGGGTTCGGCGGCGATCCGCTCGGCGGGCGGGGTGAGGTTGCCGCCGCGGCGGCCCCCGGCCGGCCAGACGTCGTTGAGGAGGCTGAGGCGGAACTCGGCGCGGTCGGCGTCGGTGCCGTCCTCGTGGCGGAGCAGCTCCTCGGCGGCGAGGGGCATGAACGGCGCGCGCCGGTTGGCGGCGGCCAGGGCCGGGAAGTCGTGCGCGTACGGCTCGTTCAGCAGGTCCCGCAGGGTGCTGGTGCCGCGGGACGCGGCGAGCAGGCGGGGCAGCGTGGCCGGGTCCTCGTAGGGCTCCCCCGCGGCGCGCAGCCGGGCGGCGCCGTCCGGCTCGTCCAGCGCGGCGGCGACGTCGGCGGCCACGGAGGTGGTGTGCAGGTAGCGGCTGACCTCGGGGTCGGCGAGCATGCGGCGCACCGCGCCGGGCCCGTTGCGCTCCCACACCCGCAGCAGCGCGTACCGCTGGGCCACGCGGCGCTGGCCCACGGTCAGCGCCCGGGCGGCGAGGGCGGGGTCGCCGCAGGCCAGCAGCGGGGCGAGCAGGGTGCGGCCGGTGGCGGTGGTGAGCAGTTCCTCCCGCAGTCCCGGGTCGAGCGGCACCTCGGGGTCGCGCAGGGCGATGGCGCGGCGCAGGGACGGGGTGCAGCGCGGGTTGCGGTAGACGGCGGCGTTCACGGCCGGGTCGTCCGCGGCGGCGAGCCGCTTGAGCACGCGGGCGTCGAGGCGGGGGTGGACGGCCAGGGCGAGCCTGGCGCGGCGGTCGCCGTGCCCGGTGACGGCGGCGGTGAGGCCGGGCCCCGGCAGGGAGCCGCCGGACAGCAGTTCGCGCAGGGTGGTGTCGGGCAGCCGGGTCAGGGCGGCGGCCGCGTGCCCGGGGTCGGCGTGCTCCAGGAGCAGGCCGACGGTGGCGGGCACGGACTTCGGCGGCGGCGCGGGCACGGCGGCCGGGGCGGGGGCGGCGGCGAGCAGCTCGGGGAGGGTGCCGCGGTGGGCGGCGAGGGCGTCGTGCAGGCCGAGCCAGCGGGCGGGGTCGGCGCCGAGGTGGCGTGCGGCGAGTTCGCGCAGCAGGGCGGCGGCGCGGGTGCCGGGCGCGGGGGTGCCGCCGAGGTAGGCGGGCAGGGCGCGGGCGGGCCGGGCGCGGTCCAGCAGGTCGCGGGCGAGCCCGTCGTCGAGTGCGCCGGCGGCGCGGGCGGCGCCCGTGAGCGCGGCCAGGCCGGAGGGGCGGGCGGCGGCGAGGGCGTCCCGCACGGCCCCGGCGGCGGCGAGGGCGGCGGCGTCGTCCCGCGGGGCGGGGTCGGGGTCGGGCGCGGTGTCGGGGAGCCGCTCGGGCAGGCGGGCGCGCAGCGGCGCGGGGTCCTCCTCCGGCGGCAGGCAGCGCAGCAGCAGGCCCAGGGTCCGCCGCCGCTGGTTCTCCTCGGCTGTCGGGTACGCCCCCGTCATCGTGTCTCCCCCGTGCGCTGTCCGTCCGGCCCGTCCGCGGCGCCCGCCCCGCGCCGGGCGGCCCGCGGGTGATCATTCCATCACCCGTTCGACAACCGGGGCGGGTCGGGTGCGGGGTTCGGCGGGGCGGCGGGCCGGGTGCCGGCGGCGGGTGCGGGCAGGGCGGGGAGCACCGGCGGCACGGGGCGCCGCGCCCTGGGGGCACCCGGGCCGGGCGGGGCCGGGCGGGCGCCGGGCCCGTCAGGTGGCGGGGGGCTGGCAGTGCGGGCACCAGGTGGTGGTCCGGCCCGCCATGCGGTCGTGGTGCAGCGGGCCGCGGCAGCGGGGGCAGTGCCCGCCGGGTTCGTCGCGGTGGCCGGTCAGCCAGGTGGGGCGGGCGGGGACGTGGCCCGCGCGCACCGACTCCCGCAGGACGCGGCGCATTTCGGTGCCCAGGCGGCGCCGCTCGTCCGGGGTGAGGCGGTCCGCGCGCCGCCGGGGGTGGATGCCGGCGCGCCACAGGATCTCGTCGCCGAGCAGGTTGCCGAGCCCGGCGAGCACCGCCTGGTCGGTGAGCGCCGCCTTGACGGCCTGCCGGCGCCCGGCGAGGAGCCGTTCGAGTCCCGCCCGGTCCACGGCGAGCGCGTCCGGGCCCTGTTCCCCCATGATCCGGGCGGCGTCGTCGCCGGTGGCGGCCAGCCACAGGCCGCGGAGCTTGCGCTGGTCGCGGTAGCGCAGCTCGCCGCCGTCGTCCAAGGCGAGGACGACGCGGTCGTGCGGGTGGCGCGGCTCGTCCGGCCCGGGGCGCAGCAGCCGCCCGGTCATGCCGAAGTGCAGCAGCAGCGTCGGCCCGTCGGTGGGGGCGATCAGCCACTTGCCGTGCCGCTCGGGCTCGCCGAGGCGGCGGCCGGTGAGCTGCCGCCGGAACCCGCCCTGGGTGACGCCGCGCAGCACCCCGGCGTCGGCGACCTCGACGCGCCGCACCCGGCGGCCGGCCCCGCCGGAGGCCAGGACCCGCCGGAACCCCTCCACGTCGGGCAGCTCGGGCACCCCTCCACGGTAGGCGGGCGGGCGGGCCGGCGCCCACCGCGGATCCGCCGGGGCCCGCGGGGTTTGCCCGCCGCGGGCGCGGGCACCCGGGGTGGCCATGGACGTGGTGGAGGAAGGCCCCTACCGCTTCCGGCTCGACCGGCGCGGGCCGATGCGGGTGCCCGGCGTGGTGTTCGCCTCCCACCAGTTGCTGCGGGAGGCGGGCAGATCGCTGGAGCAGGTGGCGAACGTGGCCACGCTGCCCGGCATCGTCGGCGCCTCCTACGCCATGCCGGACCTGCACTGGGGCTACGGCTTCCCGATCGGCGGGGTGGCCGCGACCGGCGTGGACGACGGCGTGGTCTCGCCCGGCGGTGTCGGTTTCGACATCTCCTGCGGGGTGCGGCTGCTGGCCGCGGACCGCGACCGGGCGGAGATCAAGCGGGTGCTGCGCCCACTGATGGACGGTCTCGGCGCCGCCACTCCGCGCGGCGCCGGCCCCGGCGCGGTGTGGCACCTCGGCCGGGACGAGCTGGAGCGGGTGCTGGACGGCGGGTCCAGGTACGCGGTGGAGCGCGGCCACGGCGAGGCGGGTGACCTGGAGCGCTGCGAGGACGGCGGGGCGGTGGCCGACGCGGACGTGGCGCGGGTCGGCGAGCGGGCCGTGGAGCGAGGGCTCGGCCAGGTCGGCAGCCTGGGCTCGGGCAACCACTTCCTGGAGGTGCAGGAGGTGGCGGAGGTGTACGACGAGGAGGTCGCGTCCGCGTTCGGGCTCGCGGCGGGGCAGGTGTGCGTGATGATCCACTGCGGGTCGCGGGGGCTGGGCCACCAGGTGTGCTCCGACCATGTGCGGGCGATGGACCGGGTGATGGCGCGGTACGGGATCGAGGTGCCCGACCGGCAGTTGGCCTGCGCGCCCGTGGACTCCCCCGAGGGGCGGGCCTATCTGGGCGCGATGGCGGCGGCGGCCAACTACGGGCGGGCGAACCGGCAGTTGCTGGCGCAGGCGGCCCGCCGGGTGTTCCGCCGGGAGACCGGCGCGGGGCTGCGGCTGGTGTACGACGTGTCGCACAACCTGGCCAAGGTGGAGGAGCACGAGGTGGACGGACGGCGGCGGCGACTGTGCGTGCACCGCAAGGGCGCCACCAGGGCGCTGCCGCCCGGCCACCCGGACCTGCCGCCGGGGTTGCGCGCGGTGGGCCAGCCGGTGCTGATCCCCGGCACGATGGGCACGGCCAGCTATGTGCTGACGGGGGTGCGCGGCGGGGGCGCGTTCTCGTCCACCTGCCACGGGGCCGGTCGGGTGATGAGCCGCCACGAGGCGGCGCGCGTGGTCGGCGGCCGGGAGCTGCGGTCCCGTCTGGAGGCCGCGGGAGTGATGGTGCGCTCGGGGTCGTGGCGGGGGCTCGCGGAGGAGACCCCGGAGGCGTACAAGGACGTCTCCGCGGTGGTGGCGGCCAGTGAGGGCGCGGGGTTGTGCCGGAGGGTGGCCCGGCTGGTGCCGCTCGGCGTGGTCAAGGGTTAGGGGGCGGCGTGACGGACGAGGCGCAGGAGACGGCCGGGTGCGGCCACCGGTCGGTGCCGCACACGGCGGACGTGCGGATCGAGGCGTGGGGGACGACGCGGGAGCAGTGCCTGGTGGAGGCGGTGCTCGGGCTGGTGGAGACGTTCGCGGACACCTCGGCGGTGCGGGCGACGGCGGCGGCGCACCTGCGGGTGGCGGAGGTCGCCGACGAGGACCTGCTGGCGGCGCTGCTGGACGAGGTGATCTTCCGTCTGGAGACGCGCGGCGAGGTGCCGGTGGACGTGGAGGCGGAGGCCGGCGAGGAGGGCTTGGACGTGCGCCTCGCGGTGGCCGACGTCCGGGCGGTGCCGGTCACGGGCGCCGCCCCGAAGGCGGTGGCCTGGCAGGACCTGCGGCTGGCCCCGGGGCCCATGGGGTGGTCGTGCGCGGTGACGGTGGACGTGTAGCGGTGCCCTGGCCGGGGCGGGGGGTCAGAGCAGTTCGAACGTCGGCCCGGCGCAGCGGCCCGGGTCGTGCGGGGCGGGGCAGGCGAAGACGCGGTGGGCCAGGGCGGCCATCTGGTGCATCTGCCCGATGGCGGTGTCCACCTGGTCGGGTGTGCCGTCGAAGCCCTTGGCCAGGTTGGCGACCATGTCGGTGTAGAACCGGGCGAACTCCCGCGCCCGGGCGTGGGCGGGGGTGCCGGAGCCGTACTTGTCCAGCGTGGGGTTCTCGGTCATCGGCACCACCTTCATCTCTCCGCTGGGCACGGGGAACCGCTCGCCGCCGGGCTCGCACGGGCGGTCGCCGGGGCGGTAGTACCGGGCCCGCGCGATCTGGTCGAAGGTGTAGTAGTGGGCGAGGTCGCCGTTCTCGTCCCACATGCGGCCGCCGTCGCCCTCGCCCTCGTCCACGATGTCCCGCAGCAGGTGCACCACGTCCCCGCGGGTGCAGACGGTGATGTTGTCCGCGCCGAAGTGGGTGTACTGCCGGTCCACCCGCGGGTCGTCCAGCGGCCCGGGCGGCAGGAGCCGTTCCGCGGCCTCCCACAGGGCCCGGTAGAACGCCCCGATCGAGGGATGGCACAGGCCCAGCAGGTAGGCGCCCTCCGGCGGCTCCGCCACGAACCTGGCGCCCATGAAGCGGTCGAACAGCTCGGCGCCGCACTCCGCGGGGGGCTCGGCGGGCCGCTCGACGGACCTGCCCATGTCGAGGAAGGCGCCGCCGAACGGCAGCAGGTCCACCCGCAGGAAGCCGGTGTGCTCCCGCCAGATGTCCGGGACGTAGGCGGGGTAGCGGGGCACGGCCGCGGTGACGTCCGGGGTGCCGCCGAGCGCGGTGAGCACGTTGGCGGCGATCGACATGTGCCGCATCTCCGCGATGACGACGCGCTGGAGCATCATCGCCACCGGGCAGCGCGGGTCCCTGACCGTCCACCATCCGCACAGGTAGGCGGGCACGGTGGCGAACTCGATGGCGAGGGCGTGCTGGAGCTTGCCCCGCAGTTGCGGGAGGGTCTCGATCGGCTCCGGCCCGGTCGCGGTCACGCCGGGCCCCCCGGGGACGCGGAGGGCGCCGGGCTCCCCGCGGGCGCGCGCAGGCGCAGGGTCTCGGCGGCCTGGCGGGACTTCAGCACGTCCCGGTACATCCGCAGCACCTCGCGCTTGCCCCGGGACAGGTCGCGGGTGGCCGGCATGTACAGGGTTGAGTGGCGCAGGTGCGGCTCGCACAGCTCCACGATCTGGTCGATGGCGCGCTCCACGGCCTCCCGGTCGCCGAGGTCGAGGCTGCCGTAGTACCGCATCACCGGGAAGATCGCGTCGTAGAGGTACAGGATGCGGTCGTGGACGAACCGCCAGGCCCGCTCCGGGTCGTTGCCGGTGGCGCTCAGCAGCTCCCGGAACTCCTGCGGCAGCGCGTCGTCGAACGGCAGGACCCGCACACAGCAGTAGAAGGCGGTGAGGAAGGACGGCGAAGTGCCGAACGCCTGGATCGTCTCCGGCGGGACGGGCCTGGGGCCGCCTTCGAGGTAGGGGAAGAAGACGACGACGGGGAAGCCGGGCCGCACCGGCTCCAGGGTGACCTCCGCGGTGCCGTCCGCGACCAGGACCACGTCCTCCTCCAGCGCGCCGGTCGCGTGCCGGAAGCGGACCAGCCGCTGGGAGGGGTTGGCGCGGATCAGGTGGTCGCCGCCCGCGGCGGGGGGCGCGGGGTAGGGCACGTACTGCTGGAGCAGGACGCGCACGGGTCCTGCGGGGATCCGTCCCCGGTCGCGGACCTCCACGGTGAGGGCGGCGGACTCGCCCTGGTCGATGTGGATGCCGCGCCGGTCGGTGTGGGCGGTCAGCCGCGCCTCGCGCAGCAGCGGCGGGTTGCCCTCGCCCGCCACGCGCAGCCGCAGCTCCCCCGCGGCCAGGTCCTCGGCGGTGACACCGGCGGCGACGGGCAGGTCGACGATGCCGGAGGTCCGCTGGTACCGCCGTGTGCCGTACTCGTCGGGCGTGAGGGTGGCCACGGTCCGCTCCCCCGGTCCGCCGTCGGGCGCCAGCACCAGCTCCAGGTCGCCGAGCCCCTCCTCCTTTGCGCCGTGCTCGTCCTTCTCCGGGACGGTGTTGCCCAGGTCCACGCTCGCGTACAGGGCGCCGTCCCGGCCGTGCACCTCGACGGCGGCGGGGCCGAGGAAGAACGGCCTGCCCTCGCCCACCTGCACGCCGCACTCGGTGCCGAGGAACCTGCCGCCGGGGACGGTGGCCGGCTCCCGCTCCATCCACAGCCCCAGGGTTCCGGCGACGCGGGACACCGCGGGGTTGCGCATCGGGGTGGTGCCCGCGCTGAGCTGCTCCTCCCACAGCTCGGCGAGGCGGGTGTACTGGGCGGTGAGGTCGGGCCCGGTGACCTCGGGGAGCCTGGGGTCGGTGAAGTACCGCGTCAGATAGGCGGAGAAGCGCACCATCAGGCCCTTGACGTCGGGACCGGCCAGGGCGGCGCACAGGTGGTCGAGGACGGCCGAGGCGCCCTCGGTGATCCGCAGGGACTCCTTGGGCAGGCAGATCTGCTGCACGGAGCCGCCCACGCCGGCGATGACCATCCGCCCGGTCCGGTTGAGGTTGCGGCCGAAGTGCAGCCAGCGGGAGCTCATGTGCGTGCCCGGCTCGACAGTGCCGCGCAGCAGGCTCTGCGGCGCGGTCCTGGTGCCGATCTGGAGGCCGCGGACCAGGAAGCAGGTGGTCCAGGAGGCGTCGGGGTTGACGTCGAGCATGCGGGGGGAGGTGGGGAAGTCCGTGCCGGGGTAGGGGTCGCCGGTCATGTCCAGGACGGCGCCGACCAGCGGGTCGTCGTCCACCACCGGGCCGCCGAGCTCGAGCTGGGCGCCGGTGATGTGCGTCTGCGCGTCCCGGGTGTGCAGCCACCAGCCGTTGCCGCCGTAGTAGTTCCACTCCCCCGGCGGCTGGCACCACTTGACGCCGCCGCCGTCCTCGTACCGCTGCGGGGTGCGCGCCCAGCGCGGGAACGCGTCGCGGACGTTGCCGAGGGTGATGGGCGGGTCCTGGACGCTGAGGAACTCCCAGTTGAGCTCGGCGTGGGGGAAGTCGAAGGTCGGCCACTGGTCGTTGTTGTTCATGGTGGCCGGGTCCCACGCCGCGTGCCCGGCGAAGTGGACGCGGGGCACGGCGAGCACGCTCATCCCGGGCCGCCTTCCGACGGCCGGCGCCCGGTCACGCGCCGCCGCCGCGGGAGCCGCAGGGCTTGGGCGGGGTGCCCTCCAGCCGTCCGGCCTCGACCACGGGGGCGCCGTTCACGGTGAGCAGCAGCCGGCCGCGGTCCACCCCGGGGCGGTGCCACGCGTCGTGGAGCGCCGCCCACTGGTCGAAGGTGAGTTCCAGTGTGAGCGGCTCCGACCGGTCCTCCCGCGGGGCGGGCTCCTCCGGCTCGGAGGAGCCGAGCGCCGCGGTGCGCGCCACGTCTCCGACCATGCTCTCCCGCCTCCCGGGTGACCGACGCCTGACAGGACCGCAGGGAGGGTTACCGGTGGCGGCCTCCCGGCAACCGGCCCGCCATGGTTTTCACACGATCGGACCGGGCACGGCCCGGTGGTCCCTGCCCGGTCGCCACTTCCCCATTGCGGACGGATTCCGGCCGCAGTGTGCGCCAGGCTGGTGCCATGGCGAACACGAGCACACGCATGCTGCGGCTGTTGTCCCTGCTCCAGCACCACCGGTTCTGGCCGGGCGGGGAGCTGGCCGACCGGCTCGGGGTGAGCCCGCGGACGCTGCGCCGGGACGTGGACCGGCTGCGGGAGCTGGGGTACCCGGTGGACGCCTCCCGCGGGGTGGCGGGCGGCTACCAGTTGCGGGCCGGGACGGCGCTGCCGCCGCTGGTGCTGGACGACGACGAGGCGGTGGCCGTCGCCGTGGGGCTGCGCACCGCGGCGGCCGGCGCGGTGGCCGGGGTGGAGGAGGCGTCGGTGCAGGCGCTGGCAAAGGTGGTGAAGGTGATGCCGCCGAGGCTGCGCCGCCGGGTGGAGGCACTGGGGACGTACACGGTGCCCGCCCTGTTCGAGGGCCCGACGGTGGACGCGGCCGCGCTGACGGTGATCGCCCAGTGCTGCCGGGACGGGGAGCGGCTGGCGTTCGGCTACACCACGCACTCCGGCGAGACCGCGTCCCGCCTGGTGGAGCCGCACCGGCTGGTCGCCCTGGAACGCCGCTGGTACCTGGTGGCGTGGGACGTCGAGCGGCACGACTGGCGCAACTTCCGCCTGGACCGGATCACGGACCCGGAGCCCACCCGGGCCCGGTTCCGGCCGAGGGAGCTGCCCGGCGGCGACCCGGTGGCGTTCGTGCGCGCCGGGATCTCCGGGCTGTGGCGGCGCAAGGAGGCCCGGGTGACGGTGCGGGCGCCGGCCGCCGAGGTGGAGCCGGCGGTGGGCCGGTGGGTGACGGTCGAGCCGCTGGACGCGCGGAGCTGCCGGATGGTGCTCAGCGCGGACTCCTGGCACTGGGTGGCCATGGCCCTGGGCGTGGTGGGCGCCCCGTTCGAGGTGGAGAGCCCGCCCGAGCTGCGGGAGCACCTGCGGTCGCTGGGCGAGCTGTTCACGCGGGCCGCGGGGGCGGGCGGGGAGGACGGGGGCGCGCAGGCGGGTCCGGACGCGCGGGAGGACGGGGGCGCGCGGGAGGACGGGGCGCCGCGGCCGGTCCGGTAGGTTCCGCCCATGGCGCGGGGCCCGGAGGAGCGGTCGCGGACTTCGGGCGGCTCGCGTGCTTCCTCGCCGACGTGGACCACGGCGGGTTAGGCCGCGCCGCGGCGGCCCGGTACCTGTCGCGGCCGTCGCGGTGTGCGGCCCGGCCGTCGCGGTGTCCGGTGCTCGCGCCGGGCAGGGCGGCCGGCGTCGCCTCACGAGTGCCGATTCGCGGGCGCCGCGCCGCGCCGCCCTTCCCGGGGCGGCCCGGGTCCCCACCGGGCTGCTGCCCGGAGAGTCGCACACAACGGGCCCGCCCCGCACCCGGCGGCGGGGCGGATCACGCCGCGGACCGGCCGGGCCGGGCGGGCGGGCGGCACTCAGGCCGGTGAGGGTCGGGCGCCGCCGCGTTGTCGCGGGCGGACAGTTCCCGGCCGCCGCCGGGCCCCGGCGGCGCGCGGGGGCGGGCCGGGGGCGGGGGCGCCGGGAGCGGAAGATGGCCGGAAGCGGTCGGCGGCAGCGGCCCGCGGGAGCCGGGAGCGGGCCGGCCGGGTCGGATGCGCCGGGAGCGGATGCGGTCGGCCGCGCCGTGGACGTCGGTCCTGCCGTCCAGGATCTCCCGGGCGAGGTCCACCGGCGCGCCGTAGGGGGCGTCGACGCCCTCGCCGCCGGCGTGCGGGTAGGCGACGGCGGTCACGCAGGCGAAGCGGGCGTTGCCGGCCGGGAGCGGCCGCAGCAGGACAACGGCTCGCATCATGAGACGAATCTTCTCACCATCCGGTACGCCCATTAGGTTGAGCCGCAGTCGCCGTCGCCTCGCGGAAAGGGCCCGCCATGTCCCGGAAGGCCGTCTATCCCCACGGTTTCCACGCCAGCGTCCTGCGGGGCCACAGCCGCCGCACCGCGGCGAACTCGGCCGCCTACCTCCTGCCGAGCCTGGAGCCGGGGATGGACCTGCTGGACGTCGGATGCGGGCCCGGGACCATCACGGCGGACCTGGCCCAACTGGTGCGGCCGGGGCGGGTCACCGCCGTGGACGCCTCGGCCGAGGTACTGGAGCGGGCGCGGCGGACCGCCGCCGCACGCGGGGTGGACAACGTCGAGTTCGTCGAGGCCGACGTCCACGCGCTCGGCTTCCCCGACGGCGCGTTCGACGTCGTGCACGCCCACCAGGTCCTCCAGCACCTGGCCGACCCGGTGGCCGCGCTGCGCGAGATGCGGCGGGTGTGCCGGCCGGGCGGGGTGGTGGCGGCACGGGACGCGGACTACCTGGCCATGGCCTGGTTCCCGGAGCCGCCCGCCATGGCGGAGTGGCTGGCCCTGTACCGGAAGGTGGCGCGGGCCGGCGGCGGCGAGCCGGACGCGGGGCGGCGGCTGCTGTCCTGGGCGCGCCGGGCGGGCTTCGCCGACGTCACCGCGACCGCCGCCACGTGGTGCTTCGCCACCCCCGAGGACCGCGCCTGGTGGAGCGGCAGTTGGGCGGAGCGCGTGACCTCCTCGACCCTGGCCCGGCTCGCGGTCGAGGGCGGCCACGCGACACGGGACGACCTGCTGCGCCTGGCGGCGGGCTGGCGGGAGTGGGGCGAGGCGGAGGACGGCTGGTTCGCGGTGCCGCACGGGGAGGTGCTGTGCCGCGCGTGAGGGGGCGGGTCGCGCGGACACGGCCGGGCACGACATGATCGGATGTGCCGGACACGCAACCCGTACAGGAGGGAGCCATCATGGCAACCACCCGCACCGCGCACACCGTTTGGGAAGGTGACCTGTTCAACGGCAGCGGCACCGTGACCCTCGACTCCTCCGGGCTCGGGGAGTACGCGGTCTCCTGGCCCTCCCGCGCCGAGGAGGCGAATGGGAAGACCAGCCCGGAGGAGCTGATCGCCGCGGCGCACTCGAGCTGCTTCTCCATGGCGCTGTCCAACGGGCTCGCCAAGGCGGGGACCCCGCCGACCCGGCTGACGACGAAGGCGGATGTGACGTTCCAGCCGGGCACCGGGATCACCGGCATCCACATCACCGTGGAGGGCGAGGTCCCGGGTCTCGACGAGGCCGGGTTCACCAAGGCCGCCGAGGACGCCAAGGCCAACTGCCCCGTCAGCCAGGCGCTCACCGGGACGACGATCACCCTGTCGGCCTCGCTGGCCTGACCGGGACGGCCCGGCCGCGCCCGCCCCGCAGGCACCGAACGGGGCGGGCGCGGCACGAGCGCCACGGGCGCGGCGCGTCCGCGCCCTCTCGACGACGCCGCCCGGCCGCCGCCGGGTGAGCAACACGGCCGCCTCGCGCGTACCTCCCCTCGGGGGCGCGTCAACGAGGAGGTCGATGTGACCACCGGCCCTGCCCCCGGGCAGCCGTCCGAGCCACGAGTCATCGAGCCGACCCGGATCATCGGTCCGCGCCGCGGCTCCGGGTCCGAACGCGTCGGGATGTTCCGGCCCGTCCCCTGGCCACCGCCCCCGCGCGAGCAGGACCGGACGGGGGACGGGAACCGCGGTCCCGGTGCCGGCCCCGTCCCCGACGACGGCCCCGGTGGACGGGGGCCGCGAAGGCGGCGCGGGGCGGCTGGGCGGCGGGACGTTCCGCGGAAGCGGCCGGGGACCCGGGCGGAGCCGGAGCCGGGCACCGCGCCGCGGCGGGAGGTCGCCGCCGGGGGAGGGCACCGGGCGGGCCGGGCGCGCTCCCGGTACGCGCGGCGGGCGCGGGCGCTGGCCGGGCGGCGGCGGGCCCGGGTGGCGGTGAAGGTCGCGGCGGGCGGCGGGGCGGGGTTCGTGCTGGGCGTCCTGCTGGTGCACGGCGGCGTCCTGCCGTCCTCCTCCGCCGGGGAGCGGCCCGCGGCGCCCCCGCGCCGGGAGACGGCCGGCACACCGTCCCCGCCCCCGGCGCCCCTGCCCGCGCCGCGGCTCCCCCGCTCCGCGCGGCCCCCGGCCGGCGACCCCCGGGTGCTCGGCCCGGGCGACAGCGGCCCGGCGGTGTCCGACCTGCAACGGCGGCTGCTGCGGATCCCGGACGTGTACCCGGGCGGAGCCGTGGACGGGCGGTACGACCGGGCCCTCGCCGAGGCGGTGGCCCGCTTCCAGTCGTGGTACGGGATCCGCGGGGACGAGGAGGGCGTGTACGGGGACGACACGCGGCGGGACCTGGAGTCCAGGAGCTGACGCCCACCGGGGCGGACGCGGACGCGGGACCGGCCCGCCCCCGGTCAGGGGGTGAGCGCCGTGGGCGTGCCGTCGGCGCGCGCGGGCGCCTCGGCTCCCGCCGTGCCCGCCGCACCGGGCGAGGCGGCCGCACCGGGCGCGGGGCTGCGCTGGGGGACCTGGAGCGCGAACAGCTCCTTCAGCCGGGCGATGCGCCGCTCCACCGACACCGAGCAGCCGTGCTCGCGGATCTCGCCGAGGGTGCTGCGCATCGCCGTCACCGACGCCCGGACCGCCTGGTTGGCGTAGATGCACAGGGAGAAGCCCGCCCGGTGCAGTTCGGCCGAGGTCACCTGCGGGTAGGTGGTGGGGACCGCCACCAGCGGGACGTCCTTGCGCCCCCATCGGCGGGCGAAGTCCAGCACCTCCTCGCCGTCCTGCGACCTGGAGTGGATCAGGATGCCGTCGGCGCCCGCGTCCACGTAGGCGTCGGCGCGCTCGGCGGCCTGCTCGAACGTGCCGCCGGTGATGAACGTCTCGGTGCGCGCGATCACCACGAAGCCCTCGCCCGACTGGGCGCGCTTGGCCGCCCTGATCTTGCGGCAGAAGCCGGCGACGCTCTCCATGACCTGCTCGCCGTCGCCGAGGGAGTTGCGCTTGGGGAAGACCTTGTCCTCGATGCACACCCCGGCGATGCCCGCGCGCTCGTACTGGTCCACCATCCGGGCCACGTTCGCCTCGTCGCCGAAGCCGGTGTCGCAGTCGGCCAGGGCGGGCAGGTGGCTGGCCTCGTTGACGGAGCGGGCGGCGGCCAGGAACTCCGTCATCGTCAGGATGCTCTCGTCGGGCACCGCGTGGGCGGCCGAGACCCCCAGGCCGGACACCCACAGCACGTCGAACCCGGCCTCCTGCGCCAGCCGCGCGCCGAGCCCGTCATGGACACCGGCGGCCAGGGCGAGCCGTCCTCGCCGCATCGCCTCCCGTAGGCAGGCACGCTTCCGCTCCGCTTCGCTCACCTGAGAACTCCTTCTGGCCGTTCGATCCGGCCGTTCGATGGACGCAAGGGCGTGCATGGCACGGGCGGGCGGGCCCCGGAGCCGCGCGGGACCGCCGACCGGTCACGGCCGTCGAACCTAGGGCCGAACACCGAGTGAACCAGGAGTGAACGGAGCGTGTCCGAGGAGAGTCACCGAAATTAATGACGTGTGTGCTCCTGGTGCCCACACCGGGGGCGGCGGGGCGGCGGGACCGGCACCGCACGCGGTCCCGCCCGGCGCGACGACTCCCTTGGTTGCGATCATCCGCCTTTTCGAATTGCCCGCATTGATGCTTTTGATGGTCAATCGGCGCATGCGCCTTGTGTCGCCGCGACGACAGCCCGCGGAAGGGCGATCGTATGACCATGCGAAAGAAACCCACCCGGTCCGGCGAGCGGATCGAGCCGGAGTAGTGATCCCCGCCGCGGACTTCGCCGACCGCCTGCTCGCCGCGGGGTTCGACGCCGCGACCGGCGTTCCCTGCTCCTGCTTCGGCGGCCCCATCGTCGAACTCACCCGCAGGGGCCGCTACACCCCGGCCGTCAACGAGGGGGCGGCGCTCGCCCTGGCGGCGGGCGCGACCACCGCGGGCCACAGGACGGTGGTCCTGCTCCAGAACTCGGGCTACGGCAACCTCGTCAACCCGCTCACCTCGCTGCTGATGCCCTACCGCATCCCCGTGCTGGCCTTCATGAGCCTGCGCGGCTGGCCCGACCCGGGAGGCGACGAGCCGCAGCACGCCGTCATGGGCGCCACCACCCACGACCAGCTCGACGCCGTCGGGGTCGGGCACTGGACGCTCTCCCCCGCCGCCTCGACCCTCGACGAGGCGCTGGCGCCCGCGCTGGCCGAGCTCGCCGAGGGCCGCCCGGCGTTCGTGCTCGTCCCCAAGGGCGCCGTGGGCGCGGCGCGGGACGACGGCGGCACCACGGGGGCGCCCCGCGCCGCCGCCACCCGGGCGCAGGTGCTGCGGCGGATCACCGAGGCGCTGCCCGACGCCGCCTACGTGGCCACCACCGGCTACACCTCCCGCGAGTTGTTCGCCGTCTGCGACAGCCCCCGCAACTTCTACATGCAGGGCTCCATGGGGCACGCCCTGCCGTTCGCGCTCGGCGTCGCCCGCGCCGCGGAGCACCGCCGCACGGTGGTGCTCGACGGCGACGGCGCGCTGCTGATGCACCTGGGCAGCCTGGCGACCGCCGCCGCCGTCGCGCCCCCGCAGTTCGTGCACGTCGTGCTGGACAACGGCGTCTACGAGTCCACCGGCGGCCAGGCCACCGGCAGCGGCGCGGTGTCCTTCGCCGGGCTGGCCCGCGCCGCCGGGTACCGCGCCGTCCACTCCTGCCCGGCCCTCGCCGACCTCGACGCCGCGCTGCGCGCCGTCACCGAGGGGCCCGGCCCGCACCTGATCGCCGTGCGGACCGCGGCGCACGGCACCGGGCAGGCGCCGCCCCGCGCCACGAGCGCGCTGTCCGCGCGGGACATCCGCGAGCGGTTCGCGGCCGCGCTCGCGGGGACCGGGACCGAACCCGCGACCGAGCCCGGGGCCGGGACCGCACCGGCCGACGCCCGCTGAGAGGGAGCACCGTGCCGAATCCTTCGTACCTCACCCTCAACCACGTCGCCGGCGAGTGGTGCCCGCCCGTCGGCGGCAAACTCCAGGAGAAACGGAACCCGGGCGACCTCGGCGACGTCGTCGGCGAGTTCCCCGAGTCCGGCCCGGAGGACGCCGCCCGGGCCGTCGCCGCGGCGACGGAGGCGGCGGAGGAGTGGGCCGGGCTCGGCCCCGTCCGCCGGGCGGAGGTGGTGGACCGGCTGGCCGGGCTGCTCGCTTCGCACGCCGACCGGCTCGCCCGCGTGATCGTCCGCGAGCACGGCAAGCCGCTGCGCGACGCGCGGGCCGAGGTGGAGCGGGCCCGCGCGATCACCGCCTTCTTCGCCGGGGCCGGGCGGCGCCTGTCGGGCCGGACGGAACCGGCCGACGAACCGGACACGCTCGCCCTGACCCTGCGCGTGCCCATCGGCGTCGTCGGCCTGATCACCCCGTGGAACTTCCCCCTCGCCATCCCGGCCTGGAAGCTCGCCCCCGCCCTGGTCGCGGGCTGCACGGTGGTGCTCAAACCGTCGCCCTGCACGCCCCTGACGGCGGCGGCGCTGGTGGCCCTCGCGGTGGCCGCGGGAGTGCCCCCCGGCGTGGTCAACCTGGTGCAGGGGGACCGCGCCGCGGGCGAGGCCCTGGTCGGCGACCCCCGGGTGCGGGGCGTGTCGTTCACCGGCTCGGTGCCGGTCGGCCGGGCCATCCAGGTGGCGGGCGCGCCCCGCTTCCTGCGCACCCAGCTCGAGCTCGGCGGCAAGAACGCCGTGGTGGTGCTCGCCGACGCCGACCTCGACCGGGCCGCCCGCGCCGTCGTCGCGGGGGCGTTCGGCCAGTCGGGCCAGCGCTGCTCCGCCACCAGCCGCCTGATCGCCGATGTGCGGATCAAGCGGGAGCTGACGGAGCGGATCACCGCCCTCGCGGCCGGTCTGCGGGTCGGCCCCGGCCTGGACGAGCGCTCCGACCTGGGGCCGCTGATCAGCGCCGAGCGCATCGCCGCCTGCGAGGACGCCGTCCGGCGGGCGGTCGAGGAGGGCGCCGTGGTACGGGTCGGCGGCGACCGCCCCGCGGGCCCGCTGCCGGACGGGTACTGGGTCCGGCCCACGGTGCTCGACGGCGTCCGGCCCGGCAGCGCGATCGCGCAGGAGGAGGTCTTCGGGCCGGTGCTCGCGGTCATCGAGTGCGACGGCTACGAGGACGCCGTCCGCCGTGCCAACGCCGTGCGGTTCGGGATGTCCGGCACCATCTTCACCCGCGACCCCCGACGCATCTTCCACGCCCTCCGCGACCTGGAGGCGGGAATGGTCCACGTCAACCGCCCGGGGGTGGGCGCGTACCCGCACCTGCCGCACGTGGGCACGAAGGAGTCGCAGGCCGGCCCCGCGGAGTGCTCGGTGGAGACGCTGGACTTCTACACCGAGATCCGCTCCGCCTGCATCTCCTACGGCTGACGCCGCGGAAGCCGGGGCCAGGGGCCGGGCCCCGGGGGCACAGCCCCCTCAGGACTCCGGGGCCCGGGGCGGAGCCCCCGGTGGGGGTCCAGGGGGCTCCGCCCCCTGGACCCACCGGGGGCATCCCCCACCCCCGCCCCCACGCCCCGGCAGCAGGAAGCGAAGGCGGCCACGAGAGAAAGGAACCGTCATCTTCCAGACCGCGACCGGCCCCCGCCCAAGAAGCCGCTACTACGGCTGGCGTCTGGTCACCGCGCTGGGCGTCCACTCCATCGTCGCCTACGGCACCACCCAGTACCTGTTCGGCGTGCTCCTCACTCCGGTCTCCGCCGCCTTCGGCGGCTCCCGCACCGACATCTCCTCCGCCTACTCCGTGTCGCTGCTGGTGTCCGCCGCGGTCGGCGTGCCCGTCGGCCGGATCGTGGACCGGCGGGGCGCCCGCGCGGTGCTGGTGTGCGGGTGCCTGGCCGGGGCGGTGTCGCTGGCCGCCCTCGCCGCCAGCCCCGGCCTCGGCGTCTTCTTCCTGGTGTGGGCGTTCGGCATCGGCACGACGATGGCGCTCACCCTCTACCCGGTCACCTTCGTGGTCGTCACCAACTGGTTCGACCGCCGCCGGGGCCGGGCCATGGCGCTGCTGACCACGCTCGGCGGCCTGGCCTCGCCGCTGTGCGTGCCGCTCTCCGGCTGGCTGATCTCCACCTGGTCCTGGCGCACCGCCCTGGCCGTGCTGGCCCTGGCCCAACTCGCCATGGTCCCGGTCGCCGCGGTGTTCGTGCGCCGCCGACCCGAGGACCTCGGGCTGCGGCCCGACGGCGAGTCGGCGGCGGGCTCCGGCCCGCCCGCCGCCCCGCCGGCGGGCCACGCGCCGGGGCAGGCGGTGCGCTCCGCCGCGTTCTGGTGCCTGACCTCGGCGGGCTGCGCCGCGATGCTGGCGGCCACCGCGCTCCAGGTGCACCAGGTGCCGTACATGATCTCCAAGGGCCTCTCCCCGGTGCCGGCGTCCGCGGTGTCCGGGCTCGCCGGGCTGGCCAGCATCCCGGCGCGGCTGGTGCTGAACACCTTCGCCGACCGGGTGGAGAGCCGCAGGCTGCTGTGCGTGTCGGTGGGCGCCATGGCCGTGTCGGCGGTGGTGCTGTGCGTGGCGGACAGCACCTGGATGTTCGTCGTCTACGCGCTGCTGTTCGGGGCCGGCTACGGCGGCTTCAACCCGTTGCGCGCCACCGCTCTGGGCGACCAGTTCGGGCGCCTGCACTTCGGCGCCGTCACCGCCTGGCAGAACGCGGCCGTGTTCCCCGCGGCGGCGGTCGGCCCGGCGCTGACCGGTCTGCTCTTCGACGTCAGCGGCGGCTATCTGCCGGGGCTGTTGGCCGTCGTGGGCTGCACCGCACTGGCCGTCGTCGCCGCCGCCCTGACCCCGGCCCCGAAGCCGCGGCGCGAAACCTAGCCCGGCCCGGCGGCCCGGCGGCCCGGGGGCCCGGGGCCGCCGGGCGGGGCGGCTCACGCCCGCGGCTTCTCCGCGACGACGAAGACCCGGCGGACCGGCAGCACCGTCCCGTGGGGCCGCTCCGGGTAGGCGTCGCGCAGCAGCGCCGCGTACTCGGCGGTGAACTGCTCCCGCTCGCCGTCGTCCAGGGCGGCGAGCACGGGGCGCAGCGCCGTGCCGCGCACCCACTCCAGCACCGGGTCGGGGCCGGTGAGGACGTGCAGATAGGTGGTCTCCCAGGCGTCCACCCGGCACCCGAGGCGGGCCAGGCGGTCCAGGTACTCCTCGGGTGGCGCCACGACTCCGCCGCGGTCGGGGATCGCCGCGAGCTTCCCGCGCCACCGCGGGGCGTGCCGCAGCTCCCGCAGGATCGTGTGGCTCGGGGAGTCGAAGTTCCCCGGCATCTGGAACGCGAGGACCCCGCCCGGCGCCAGGGCGGCCACCCAGCCGGGGAGCAGCTCGCGGTGCCCGGGGATCCATTGCAGCGTGGAGTTGGACAGCAGCAGGTCGACGCGGCCGGTGGGCCGGTAGGCGGCCACGTCGCCGAGTTCGAACTCCAGTTGCCCCGGCACCCGCAGCCGCCGGGCCGCCTCGATCATGGCCGGGGAGTTGTCGATGCCGGTGACCCGCGCCCCCGGCCAGCGGCGCAGGAGCTGCTCCGTGAGCGGTCCCGGGCCGCAGCCGAGGTCCACGATGTCGCGGTACTCGCCGGTCAGGGGCGTGAGCAGATCGTGGAACGGGCGGTCGCGCTCGGTGGCGTGGCGCAGGTAGAGACCGGGGTTCCAGTCGGTGGTCACGGTGGCCATGATGCCCCTCACGCTCCCGCCCTGCGGGCGAACCAGGACTCCTCGGCGAGTCCGCGCGCCCGCAGGACGGGCAGGACGCCCTCGCCGAACCAGTACGCCTCCTCCAGGTGCGGGTAGCCGGAGAGGACGAACTCGTCGATGCCCATGGCCGCGTACTCCTCGATGCGGTCGGCGACCTCCTCGTGGCTGCCGACCAGGGCGGTCCCGGCGCCGCCGCGCACCAGGCCGACGCCGGCCCACAGGTTGGGGGCGATCAGCAGGTCGTCGGCGGATCCGCGGTGCAGTGCGGACATGCGGCGCTGGCTGACGGACTCGGTGGTGCGCAGCGTCTCCTGGGCGCGGGCGATCTCGGCGGGGTCCATGCGGTCCAGGTGGCGCCGCGCCTCCTCCCAGGCGTCCCGGGCGGTGTCCCGGGTGATGACGTGCACGCGCAGGCCCACGCGGATGTCGCGGCCCTCCTCGGCGGCGAGCTTGCGGATCCACCGGGCCTTCTCCTCGACCTGGTGCGGGCGCTCGCCCCAGGTCAGGTAGACGTCGATGTGGCGGGCCGCGACGGGCCCCGCGGCCGGCGACGAGCCGCCGAAGTACAGCTTCGGCAGCGGCTCGGGCGG
This sequence comes from Streptomyces capparidis, assembly GCF_054782095.1. Classification (NCBI taxonomy): domain Bacteria; kingdom Bacillati; phylum Actinomycetota; class Actinomycetes; order Kitasatosporales; family Streptomycetaceae; genus Streptomyces; species Streptomyces capparidis. Next base: position 54,294 of record NZ_BAAGTD010000012.1, read on the forward strand.
CTGCGGGGTGACCGCTCCCGCCACGTGGTAGTAGCGGCCCTCGAAGTCGAACGGCTCGCCGCGCCAGGCGCCGCGGACGACCGTGAGGAACTCGTCGGTGCGGGCGTACCGCTCGTCGTGGTCCAGCCAGTCGCCGTAGCGGCGCTGCTCCGTGGACTCGCCGCCGGTGACCACGTTGAGCAGCAGCCGGCCCCGGGACAGCCGCTGGAAGGTGGCGGCCATCAGGGCGGCCTGGGTGGGGGTCATCATCCCGGGGCGGAAGGCCACCAGGTACTTCAGCCGCTCGGTCTCGCGGGTCAGGGCCGCCGTCAGCAGCCAGGCGTCCTCGCACCAGCTCCCCGTCGGGGTGAGCATCCCCTCGAAGCCGAGCTGCTCCACCGAGCGGGCGATCTGCGTGAGGTACTCGATGTCCGGCGGTCGGCGGGCCGCGGCCGCCCCGCCGACCTCGCGGATGCCGTGCCCGGGGGTGATGAGGTGGCCGCCGCCGGTGATGCTGCGCGTGTCCCCGGCCGTGGGCAGGAACCAGTGGAAGGTGAGTGTCATCTGCCGCCTTCTTCTCGCTCGTGCGGGTGTTCCGTGGTGGTGACGGGGCCCTTGGCGCCCGTCCCGGCGCCGCCGCCGTGCGCGCCGTGCGCCGCCCGGGGCGCGCCCCGGCGCAGGGCGCGCCACGGCACGGCGCCGGCGGCCAGGGCCGCGCCTCCGGCCATGACCGTGAAGCCCAGCCGGTGCAGCCCGGCGTCGTCGGCCGTGCTCCCGCAGACCAGTTCGACGATCACGGCGGCGGCGGTGGCGCCCACGTACTGGGAGGTGCGGTACAGGCCGGAGGTGGTGCCCATGTCCCGGGCGGGGGCGGCGGCGTACATCGCGACCTGGTTGCCGAGGTTGTTGAAGCCGCTGGGCAGGCCGAGCAGCGCGGTGAGCGCGAACAGCAGCGGCAGCGCGGTGGCCGAGTCCGTGGTCACGGCGAGCGCCGCGCCCCCGGCGAGCAGCGTCACCGAGCCGATGAGCTGGATCCCCCCGTACCCCCAGCGCTTCTCCGCCGCGGTGGCGAGCGCCACCGAGGCGGCCCCCGCGGCGGCGATGGGGAACATCACCGCGCCGATCGCGGTCGTGTCCAGGCGCGCGGAGTCGTGCAGCCAGCGGGGCAGGCCGTAGAAGACCGCGTAGAAGACCGCGTAGGTCACGGCGGTGCGCGCGTAGGCCAGGGTCAGGGCGGGCCGGGCGGCGAGCATGTTCACGTCGACGAAGGGGGTGCGGGTGCGGCGCTCCCAGCGGCAGAACGCGGCCAGGGCGGCGGTCGCCGCGGCGAGCAGCGGCCAGGCCCGGCCTTCGGGCAGGGCGAGCAGGCCGCAGATCAGGCAGGTGACGCCGGCGGTGAACAGGCCGAGCCCCGGCAGGTCGAGCCCGGCGAGCACGGACCGGGCGCCGCCGCGGCCCGTGCGCCGGGCCGGTTCGTCGGGCGGGCACCAGCGGTGGACGGCGGCCGCGGCGACGGCCGCCAGCGGCACCGTCACCAGGAAGGTCGCCCGCCAGGAGAGGTGGGCGGTGAGCAGCCCGCCGAGGGCGGGGCCGAGCGCGACGGTGGCCTGCGAGTAGCCGGCGACGACACCGAGCGCCCCCGCGGGCCGCGCGCCCGACCGCCCGGCCTGCCGCCGGATGATGGCGACGCCCGCGGGGAACTGGGCGGAGGTGCCGAAGCACTGCGCCACCCGGCAGGCGATGAGCCAGCCGAGGCCGGGCGCGAGCGCGGCGGCCACCGACGAGGCGGAGGCCAGGGCGAGACCGGACAGGAAGACCCGGCGGTGGCCGAGCAGGTCGGCCAGGCGCCCCATGGTGGGGGCGCCCACCGCTGTGGTCAGGTAGGCGCCGGTGATCAGCCAGGAGGCGGCGGTCCCGGCGTGGAACTCGTCGCGGACGGCGAGGACGGCGACGGCCATCATGGAGGAGTTGACCGACTGCGGCACCGTGCCCAGGCCGATCGCGTGCGGCAGCCCCCCGCCCCGGTGCGGGTCCTCCGCGCCGCCCGGTGGCCGGGCCCTGGTCACCGGTGGAACCGTTCGAAGAAGCGCCAGGCGGCCTCGCTCGCGTGGATCTCCCGGGTGGTGGCGCCGAACCGGGCCGGGACGGGGTGGCTCGAGCCCGGCCAGGTGTGCCCGCCGTCGGTGACGGTGTAGAGGTCCACGGCGGCGCCGTCGCGGCAGGCGGTCCAGCGGGCCAGGCGCAGGTGCGCGGTGACGGCGCGCCGGGCCGGTGCCGCGGCGCAGCCGTCCAGGCGCGCCCAGGTGCGGGCCGCCTCCGGCACCGGGTACCGCCAGTGGGCGGCGCCGCCGCCGTCGTAGGGGTTGAGCTCGTCGAGCAGGCCGTGGAAGGCGATCACGGGCACCGGGCGCCGCGGGGCGCAGGTCCGCGGGTCGGGCCGGGAGGGGTCCGCCGGGTCGGGGTTGCCGGCCCGCAGCCCGCCCACGGCGGCGATCGCGGCGAGCCGCTCCGGGGCGTGGCAGGCCAGGGCGGAGGCCATCCGGGCGCCCCCGGAGTACCCGGCGGCGTAGACCCGGTCCGGGTCGGCGCAGCCCCGCTCGGTGAGGGTGCGCACCACGTCGAGCAGGAAGCGGATGTCGTCGCGGGAGCCGGGCGGCACCGGTCTGTCGCCCCGGATGGGCACCCCGGGGACGTTCCACGCGTGGCCGTCCGCGCCGAGCGGGATCGCGCCGTCCGGGGCGGCCACGACGAAGCCGTGCTCGTCGGCGACCCGGGCGAACTCGCTGTTGGCCTGCTGCTGGGCGCCGTTGAGCGCGCTGCCGTGCAGGTTGAGGACGAGCGGCGGCCGCCGCCGGTCCCGCAGCGGCGGCAGGTGGACGAGGACGGGGTGGCGCGCGCCCTGGGAGACGACCGTGACGGTGGTGGTGCCCGGCCGCCGGTCCTGCCCGCACGCGCCGTCCGCGGCCCGCTGGTCCCCGTCGGCGCCGGTCGCCGGGGCAGCCCCGAGCACCCCCAGGGCGAGCGCCGCGGCGGCGGCCGCGAGGCCCCGGCGGCCGCGCCCGGGGCGCGCCCGGCCGGCGGCGGCGTGGTCACCGCGGGCACACCGGGCGCGCTCGCGCATCGCTTCGCACACGTGGCAACTCCTTCGGGCCGCTGTTCGGTGGTGGGAGGAACCGCGAGGTCAGGCGCCGAACGTAGAACCGGACGCGGCGTCAACACGGGCCGGACACGACGCCGCACGAATGAGTCACTGAAAGTAATTACCCATGTACTCTCGGTGCGTGCCAAGTGGGCGAGCGGTGCGCGGGCGCCGCGCCGAGCAGTGAGGAGCGAGCGGTATGGGCATGAGAAGCGACATCATCCTCGAGGACACCACCCTGCGCGACGGGGAGCAGGCGCCGGGCGTGGCCTTCTCCAAGGTCACCAAGACCAGGATCCTGGACGCGCTGATCGACGCCGGGGTGCGCTGGGTGGAGATCGGCATCCCGGCCATGGGCGGGGAGGAGCTCGACTTCATCCGCTCGGTCGCCGACCGCCAGGACCGGGCCCGTCTGGTGGTGTGGAACCGCGGTGTCAGGGAGGACGTCGAGCGCTCCCTCGACCTGGGGTTCAAGGCGGTCCACATGGGCCTGCCGACCTCCTCGCTGCACCTGCGGGAGTCCGTCCGCAAGGACCGCTCCTGGCTGCTGAGGACGGCCCGCGAGATGGTGGCCATGGCCAAGGACCGCGGCGCGTTCGTCTCCATCAGCGCCGAGGACATGGCGCGGACCGAGATCGGCTTCCTCCAGGAGTACGCCGGTGTCGTCCGCGAGGCCGGCGCGGACCGCCTGCGGATGTCGGACACGGTCGGCCTGCTCACTCCCGAGGGGTACGGCGAGCGGGTCGCGGCGGTCGCCCGCACCTGCGACATCGACATCCAGTGCCACGCCCACAACGACTTCGGCCTGGGCACCGCCAACACCCTCGCCGGCCTGATGGCGGGCGCCCGCTACTTCCACGTCACCGTCAACGGCATCGGGGAGCGCGCCGGCATGGCGTGCCTGGCCCAGATGGCGGTCACCCTGGACAAGCTGTACGGCATCGACCTCGGCGTCGACCTGACGAAGCTGAAGGCGCTCAGCAGGCTGGTGGCCGAGGCGGCCCGCCACCCGGTGCTGCCGTGGCAGCCCGTGGTCGGCGACAACGTGTTCGCGCACGAGTCGGGGATCCACGCCAACGGCGTGCTGCGGGACTCCTCCACCTTCGAGCCGTTCCCGCCGGAGCACGTCGGCGGGGAGCGCCGGCTGGTGGTGGGCAAGCACTCCGGGCGGGCCCTGATCGAGTGGGCGCTGCGGCAGGAGGGGGTCGAGCCGCGCGAGGAGCTGCTCCAGGAGTGCCTGGACGAGGCCAGGGCGCGGGCCATCACCGGCGGCGGCGAGGTGCCGCGCCGGGAGGTCGCCGAGATCCACGCCAAGCTCGCCGGGACGACGGCGGTCTGAACCGGCGTCACCAGGGAACGTCCCGGGGCGGCGCCGCCGCCGGGGCCCGCCACGACACCTCACCAGGGGAACGACGATGACCACCCCCACCACCCTGACGGTCCCGCTGCGCGTCCCCGGGCGGCGGGTGCGCGCGGTCGGCCTCGACCGGGCCGAGAGCCTCGGTGTCGCCGGCGTGTCCACGGCCCCGCGCACCGCGCGCATCCTCGTGGAGAACGTTCTGCGGCAGGCGGTGCTCGCCCCCGGCGCCCCGCTCGACGACGCCCTGCTGACCGCCGGGCGCGTGGTTGCGGCCTGCGCCGGACGCGGGCCCGCGCCGGAGATCGGGCTGCGCATGGCGCGGATCGTCATGCAGGACCACACCGGACTGCCGGTCCTGGCGGACCTCGCGACGCTCCGGTCCCTGCTGCACGAGCGCGGGCTCGACCCGGAGCTCGCCCGGCCGCGTGTCCCCGTGGACCTGGTCGTCGACCACTCCGTCGAGGTGCGCGCCTGGGGCAGCGCCGACGCCCTGCGGCGCAACACCGAGGCCGAGCTGGCCCTGAACCGGGAGCGCTACCGCTTCCTCGGCTGGGCGCGGCAGGGCATCCCCGGGGTGCGGGTGGTCCCGCCGGGCCGGGGCATCATCCACCAGATCCACCTGGAGCACCTGGCCGAAGTGGTGCGCGTGGACGGCGGTCTCGCCGGCCCCGACACCGTGCTGGGCACGGACTCGCACACCCCCATGGTGAACGCCCTCGGGGTGCTCGGCTGGGGCGTCGGCGGCATCGAGGCGGCGCTGACCATGCTCGGGCACCCGGTGACGCTGCTGGCGCCGCCCGTGGTCGGCGTCCGGCTCACCGGGGCGCTCGCGGCGGGGGTCACGGCGACGGACCTGGCGCTGACGATGACCCGGTTCCTGCGGGACCTGGGCGTGGTCGGGTCGTTCGTGGAGTTCTTCGGGCCGGGGGTGCGGGCGCTGTCCGTCGCGGACCGGGCCACCGTCGCCAACATGGCCCCGGAGTACGGGTCCACCGTGGCGTGGTTCCCCGTGGACGAGGCCACCGTGGAGTACCTGCGGCTGACCGGGCGTCCGCCGGAGCAGGTGGCGCTGGTGCGCGCCTACGCCGAGCGGCAGGGCCTGTTCGCCTCGGCGGAGGCGGACGAGGAGGAGCTGACGTTCGCCCGGACGGCCGCGTTCGACCTGGGGCGGGTCGAGCCGTGCGTGGCCGGGCCGCGGCGGCCGCAGGACCGGGTGCCGCTGCGGGAGGTGGCGGGGACGTTCCCCGGGCCGGGGACGCGTTCCCCGGGCGGCGGCGCCGCGCCCGCCGACGGCTTCGTCGCCATCGCCGCCATCACCAGTTGCACCAACACGGCCAACCCGGCGGGGATGGTGACCGCCGGGCTCCTCGCCCGCGCCGCCGTCGCCCGGGGCCTGGCCGTGCCGCCGTGGGTGAAAACCAGCCTCGCCCCGGGCTCCCGGGTCGTCACCCGCCACCTGGACGCCGCGGGGCTGCTCGCGCCGCTGGAGCGCCTGGGGTTCGCGGTCGCCGGGTACGGCTGCACCACCTGCATCGGCAACTCCGGCGCGCTCGCCGACCCGGCGGCGGAGGCGGTGCGGCGCGGGGTGCGGCCCGCCGCCGTGCTCTCCGGCAACCGCAACTTCGACGGCCGCGTCCACCCGGAGGTGCCCGCCGTCTACCTCGCCTCGCCCGCCCTGGTGGTGGCCTTCGCGCTGGCCGGGACCGTGCTCACCGACCTGACGGGCGAGCCGCTCGGCCGGGACGCGCGGGGGCGCGAGGTGTATCTGCGGGACCTGTGGCCGAGCCCGGAGCAGATCGCGGAGGCGACGGCGTGCCTCACCCCCGAGCACTTCGCGGCGGAGCGGACGGCGCTGGCGGGCCGTGACCTGGCGTGGGCCGGTCCGGACACCCCGTCGGGCCCGGTGTACGACTGGCCGCAGGACTCGACGTACCTGGTGCGCTCCCCCTTCTTCACCCTCGGCACCCCGGGCCTGGCCGACCTGCGCGGCGCCCGGGTCCTGGTGCACGCCGGGGACTTCACCACGACCGACCACATCTCCCCTGCCGGCGCCATCCCCCCGGGCTCCGCCGCCGCCCGCCACCTCGACGCCCGCGGGGTGCCGCACGCGGAGCACAGCTCCTACGGCTGCCGCCGCGGCAACCACGAGGTGCTGGTGCGCGGCGCCTTCTCCAACCCCGCGTTCCGCAACCGCCTGGCGCCCGCCCGCCCCGGCGGCTGGACCACGCACCTGCCGAGCGGCCGGGAGCTGCCGGTGTACGAGGCCGCCCGGGAGTACGCGGCGGCCGGGGTGCCCGCGCTGGTGCTGGCCGGGCGCGAGTACGGGGTGGGCAGCTCCCGGGACTGGGCGGCCAAGGGCCCGGCGCTGCTGGGGGTGCGCGCCGTGCTCGCCGAGGGCTTCGAGCGCATCCACCGCAGCAACCTGGTGGGCATGGGCATCGTCCCCCTCCGCTTCGAACCCGGCACCGGCGCGGACACGCTCGGCCTCACCGGCCGGGAGGTCTACGACGTCACGGGGCTGCGCGGCCTCACCCCGCGCGGCAAGGTCACGGTGCGCGCCGCGGGCGAGGGGGCGCCGCCGCGCGAGTGGCACATGACGGCGCACGTGGAGACGGAGCGGGAGGTCCGGTATCTGCGGGACGGCGGGTTCCTGCGCTCGGTGGCCGCGGAGCTGCTGCCGGGGTGAGCCCGCGCCGGGGCGGTCAGGGCTCCGGCTCGCACAGCCGCCGGAAGCCGCGGCGCACATAGACGGCGGGCGGCAGGTCCCACACCTCGGCGTGCGCCACCTCCCCCACCAGGACGACGTGGTCGCCGCCGTCGTGGGGCGGGCGGGCCGTGCAGGACAGCCGCGCCACGACGCCCTTCAGGACGGGCAGCCCGTCCGGGTGGTCGCCGGTCTCGCCGCCCGCGAACTTGTCGGTGCCCCGGGTGGCGAAGCGCCTGGCCGCCTCCTGCTGGTCCGCGCTCAGCACGTGCACGGCGAAGCGCGGGGCCTCGAGGAACGCCGGGCAGCACGCGGCGGACCTGGCCAGGCAGACCAGCACCCGGGGCGGGGCGTCGGACAGGGAGGCGAAGGAGCTCGCGGTGAACCCGCGGGGCCGGCCGGCGCGGTCGCGGGTGACCACCACGGTGACCCCCGTGGGGAACCGGCTCATCGCCTCCCGGAACGCCGCGGTGTCCGGGGAGGACGTCCCGGTCCCGGCTCGGGGGTCGGGCGGCCGTGCCATGACTCCACTCCCAGCGTCCGTGAAGCAGCGTCCGTGAAGGCTTCGCCTGCGATCCCACCAGGAATCATCACGAAAAACGATCAACGGCTCGCGACGGCCGCCGGGATTCCCCCGGACGGCGCAGCCGGACCGCCGTTCCGCGCCGTGAACCTGGCGGCTCCCGGGGGAAACGCCCCCGAACCGGGACCGAATTCGCCCTATGATCCGATCACCATCGCCGAACGGGGAGCCGTGTCATGGACGAGACCGACCTGCGCCATCTGCGCCGCTGCGTGGACCTCGCGGAGCGGGCCCTGGAGGTGGGGGACGAGCCGTTCGGAGCGGTCCTCGTCGCCGCCGACGGGACCGTGCTGTTCGAGGACCACAACCACGTGGCGTCGGGCGACCACACCCGGCACCCGGAGTTCGAGCTGGCCCGCTGGTCGGCCGCGCACCTGTCCCCGGCGGAGCGGGCCGCCGCGACCGTCTACACCTCGGGGGAGCACTGCCCGATGTGCGCGGCGGCGCACGGCTGGGTGGGCCTGGGCCGCATCGTGTACGCCAGCTCCGCCGAGCAGTTGGCGGGCTGGCTGGGCGAGCTCGGGGTGCCCGCGCCGCCGGTGCGCACCCTGCCCGTCCGCCAGGTCGTCCCTGGCGCGGCGGTGGAGGGGCCTGCGCCGGACCTCGCCGAGCGGGTGCGGGAGCTGCACCGCCGGTTCCACGCCGCGCCGCCGCCCGCCGGGGGCCGCTCCGCGCCGCCCGCGACGGTGCGGGAGATCGCCAGCCAGCCGGACTGCTGGCGGCGCGCCGCCGACCTGGTCCGCGGCAGCCGGGCCGTGCGGGACGCGCTGCCCGGGCCGGGTGAGCGGGTCGCCGTCGTCGGCTGCGGCACCTCCTGGTTCGTCGCGCAGGCGTACGCGGCGCTGCGGGAGTCGGCGGGCCGGGGCGAGACCGACGCCTTCCCCGCCTCGGAGTTCCCCGCGGGCCGCGCCTACGACCGGGTGCTGGCGCTGAGCCGGTCGGGCACCACCACGGAGCTGGTGGACCTGCTGGCCGGGCTGCGCGGGCGGGTGCCCGCCACGGTGGTGACGGCGGTGCCGGACTCGCCCGCGGCGCGGGCCGCGGACGCCGCGGTGGTGCTGGACTTCGCCGACGAGGAGTCGGTGGTGCAGACCAGGTTCGCCACCACGGAGCTGGCGCTGCTGCGGGCCCACCTCGGGGAGCGGGTGGAGGCGGCGGAGGCGGACGCGCGGGCCGCGCTCGCCGCTCCGCCGGAGACGCGACTGCTCACCGCGGAGCAGTTCACCTTCCTCGGCCGGGGCTGGACCTGCGGGCTGGCCCAGGAGGCGGCGCTGAAGCTGCGCGAGGCCGCGGGGGCGTGGACGGAGGCGTACCCGGTGATGGAGTACCGGCACGGGCCGGTCAGCGTCACCGGGCCGCGCAGCGTGGTGTGGTGGCTCGGCGAGGGGGACAGCGGCCTCGCGGAGGAGGTGGCGCGCACCGGCGGGCGGTTCGTGCACCACGCGGGCGACCCGATGGCGGCGCTGGTGCGGGTGCACCGCCTGGCGGTGGCGCTCGCCGAGGCGCGCGGCCTGGACCCGGACCGGCCGCGCCATCTGACGCGCTCGGTGATCCTGCGGTGAGCCGGGCGCGGCGCGCGTACCGCCGGGGGCGGCCCGGGTCCGCGCGCCGCCGGACCCGCCGACCGGGCGGCGGGCCGTGCCCGGCGCCGGGCGGGGTGGAGGATTAGGGTGAAGTGACCGTTTCCTCTCCCCCGGTTCTCCCTCTCGCGCGTGCGGGCACACCCGCGCGAGGGGCAGGAAGGTGGCGCCGCCCATGAGCCCCGCAGTCCGTCTCGCGCAGCAGCCGGAGGCCGACGAGCTGCTCGGCCGCAGTCCGCTGGCCGCCCTGGTCGGGATGCTGCTCGACCAGCAGATTCCGATGGAGTGGGCGTTCACCGGCCCGCACACCATCGCCGAGCGGCTGGGCCGCGACGACCTGGACGCCCACGAGATCGCCGCCCACGACCCGGAGGGGTTCGCCGCGCTGCTGTCGGCCAAGCCCGCCGTGCACCGCTACCCGGGGTCGATGGCCAAGCGGGTGCAGCAGCTCTGCCGCCACCTGGTCGAGCACTACGACGGCGACGCGAGCGCGGTGTGGCGGGACGCGGACAGCGGCCGCGAGCTGCTGCGGCGGCTGAACGAGCTGCCGGGGTTCGGCAAGCAGAAGGCGCAGATCTTCCTGGCGCTGCTGGGCAAGCAGTACGGGGTGACCCCGCCGGGCTGGCGGGAGGCCGCGGGCCCGTACGGGGAGGAGGGCTCGTTCCGGTCGGTGGCCGACATCACCGGGCCGGAGTCGCTGGCCCGGGTGCGCGCCCACAAGCAGCGGATGAAGCAGGCGGCGAAGTCCGGCGGCTGAGCCCGGCGGCCGGGACCGGCCGACGCGACCCGCGCCGCGGGGTCAGCCGGCGCCGGTCAGGAGCTGCGCGGCCAGCAGCAGCCCGGCGCCGCCGACCGCGCAGGCCACCGCGAGGACCCGCCCGCGGGTCGCCGCCGTGGTGGGCGGGAGGCGGGCGGGCAGGGCCGCGGGCAGCGCGACCGCCGCCGCCAGGATCCCGGCCGCGGTCTCCAGCGGGGCGTGGCCGGTCACTCCGCCGCGCACCAGCAGCACCGCGGCGACGGCGGCGGCCAGGGCGGTGCGCTGCCAGGCGAGCGCGGTGCGCTCGGGTTGCAGTCCGGGGTCGCGCCGGGTCATCGCCCGTCCAGCAGCACCAGCAGCAGCACGGCGGCGCCCGCCAGGGTCGTCGCGCCGCCCACCACCAGCGGCAGCCTGGTCGCCGGCAGCGGCCCGCCGAGCCGCATGGCGTGCTGGACACCGCGCCAGCGGCGGTAGGCGAGGGCGGCCAGCACGGTGCCGGTGACCGCGAGGAAGGCGCCGAGCGCCGTGGCGGGCCCGGCCCGGTGCCGCGGGGGCAGCAACTGCACCAGGGCGACGGCCCCGGCCAGCAGGGCCAGACCGGTGCGGATCCAGGCGAGGAAGGTGCGCTCGTTGGCGAGGGAGAACCGGTAGTCGGGCTCCTCCCCCTGCTCGTGCCAGGGCGCGCCGCCGTCACCGCGCACCGGGCGCCCCCGGGTGCCTGGCCTGCCGCTCGCTCATACCGACGAGCATAGGCACCTTCGCGCCACGGCCCGCGGCCGGGCGCAGCGCGCGGTCCCGAGCGTCGCCGCCAGGTGAGCGGGCGGGTGAACAGGGTGCTGCACGAGTGTTGACGCGGCCATGTCCCGGCTCCTACCGTCCTGTCCGAAGTTACGCACCGTGTTCGAGATCCCGGACATCTGGATGTCGGCCTCCGGCCTCCGGGTGCCCGTTCCCGGTGCCCGCTCGCGCGGGCGCCAGGGACCGCCCCGCACCGTGAGCGACCGTGGCCGGAAGGGACGTACATGCGGCAGCCTCCACCCCCACCGAGGGGCCGTCCGAGCCGGCGGAGCGTCGTCGGCGGCACCCTCGCCCTGGCCACCGGGCTCGCCGGCCTCGGCGCCACCGGCTGCGCCGCCCCGGACAGCGTCGGCGGAGCCGGGACCCGGGTGCGCTACTGGAACCTGTTCGGGGGCGGCGACGGCGCCAACATGCAGCGGATGCTGGACGACTTCCGGGCCGCCCACCCCGGCATCGACCTGGAGGACGCCACCCTGGAGTGGGGCGCCCCCTACTACACCAAGCTCGCCATGGCCGGCGCGGGCGGACGCGCCCCCGAGGTCGCCGTGCTGCACCTGGCCCGGCTGCCCGGCTTCGCGCCCGGCCGCCTGCTCGACCCGTTCGACCTCGACCTGCTCGCCGAGTTCGGGGTGCGGCCCGCCGACTTCCCGCCGGACATCTGGGAGCGCGGCCGGGTCGGCGGCGAGACCTACGCGGTGCCCTTCGACACCCACCCGCTGGTCCTGTACTACAACACCGACATCTGCCGGCGGGCCGGGCTGCTCGGGCCGGGCGGGCGGCTGAAGGACATCTCGGGTCCCGAGGGGTTCCGCGCCGCGCTGGAGGCCGCCAAGGAGGCCACCGGGGAGCCCGGCCTCGTGTTCGAGACCCTCGGCGTCGGCACGGTCGGCCCGTGGCGGCTGTTCTCCACCTTCTACGCGCAGACCGGCGGCACCGTGCTCGACGACGAGGGCACCACGATCACCCTCGACGACGACGCGGCGGTGGAGGTCCTCACGTTCCTGCGCGGCCTCACCCGGGACGGCCTGGCCGTGGCGAAGGCGGACTACCAGGGCACCGTCGCCACCTTCCACGGCGGGAAGACCGGGTTCGCCCTCAACGGCGACTGGGAGGTCACCACGTACGTCAACGCGAAGCTCCCCTTCAGCATGACCCAGGTCCCCGCCGTGTTCGGCGGCCGGCGAACCGCGCAGGCCGACTGCCACGCCTTCGTCCTGCCGCACCGGCGCGACCGCGGCGGCGAGGCCAACCGCGCCGCCCACCGGTTCGTCGCCTGGATGCTGCGCAACAGCGTCGACTGGGCGGCGGGCGGCCATGTCCCCGCCTACCGGCCGGTGCTCGACGACCCGGCGTACCTGCGGATGCGGCCCCAGTCGGAGTACCGCTCGGCGATCGACCACGTGGCCCTCGACCCCCGCGCCTGGTTCGCCGGGTCCGCGTCCGTGATGTGGCTCGACCTCGCCCGGGCGTTCTCCGGCGCGCTCACCGGCTCCCGCACCCCCCGCCAGGCCGTGGCGCAGGCCAGGGCGTCACTGCGCAAGCTCATCGCCACGCCCAACCCGCTCGGAGGGAGCACACCCGTATGACCGTCTCCCTCCCCCGGCCCGGCTCCCGCGCCCCCGCCGCGGCGCCCGCCGCCAAACCCGCCCCGGTGCGCCGGTCCTGGACCGAGCACGGCCTGGTCTTCACCGCGCCGTTCCTGCTGGCGTTCGCCCTGTTCCTGCTCTGGCCGCTGGTGCAGGGCCTGCGGCTGAGCCTGACCGACGAGGACATCGCGGGCCTCGGCGGCGACTTCGTCGGGTTCGACAACTACTCCGAGGCGTTCCGCGACGAGGCCATGTGGGACTCGCTGTGGAACACCGTCTACTTCACCCTGCTCAGCACGCCCCCGCTGGTGCTGCTCGGTCTCGGCCTGGCCCTGCTGGTGCACCACCTGCGGTTCGCGGACTGGCTGTGGCGCCTGTCGTTCTTCGCCCCGTTCATGCTGCCGTCCACGGTGGTCGCGTTCATCTGGGTGTGGATGTACCAGCCCGGCTTCGGGCTGCTCGACCAGTGGCTCGCCGACCTCGGCGTGGACACTCGCGTCGGCTGGCTCACCGACACCGCCTACGCCATGCCGTCGATCGTGCTCACCACCCTGTGGTGGACCGTCGGCTTCAACTTCCTGCTGTACCTGGCCGCGCTCCAGGCCATCCCGCAGCACCTGTACGAGGCGGCCGAGCTCGACGGCGCCGGGCCGTGGCAGCGGCTGCGGCACGTCACCCTGCCGATGCTGCGGCGCACCACCGGCCTGGTGGCGGTGCTCCAGGTGCTCGCGTCTATGAAGGTCTTCGACCAGGTGTACCTGATGACCGGCGGCGGGCCCGACCTGTCCACCAGGCCCGCCATCGAGTACGTCTACGACGTCGGCTTCACCGGCTACCGGGTCGGCTACGCCTCGGCGGTCTCCTACATCCTGTTCGCACTGATCCTCGTCATCTCCCTGGCCCAGTTGCGGCTGACCCGCGTCCGTGAGGAGGACCGCTGATGGCCGCGGAAACCGCGGAGGCGAGCGCGGGCCGCAGGCCCCGCTGGACCCCGGGCCGGATAGGGCTGCTGCTCACCGCGCTCGGCCTGGCCGTGCTGTGGCTGGTGCCGTTCGCCTGGGCGCTGGCCACCTCGCTCAAACCGGAGGCCGAGACCACCAGCACACCGCTGGAGTGGATCGGCTCCACCCTCACCCTCGACGCCTACGGCAAGGTGCTGGAGGGCGGCGACCTGGTGCGGTGGACGCTCAACTCCCTGTTCGTCTCCGCGGTCGTCACCGTGCTGGTGGTGCTGCTCAGCGCGATGGCGGCCTACGGGTTCGCGCGCACCGAGTTCCGCGGGCGCAAGGCCCTGTACGGCCTGGTGCTCGCCGGGATCATGGTGCCGCCGCAGGTGCTGATCGCCCCGCTGTTCGCCCAGATGGTGCAGATGCGCATGGTGGACACCTACTGGGGCATCATCCTGCCGCAGATCGTGGTGCCCGCCATGGTGTTCATCCTGGTGAAGTTCTTCCAGGGGCTGCCCAGGGAGCTGGAGGACGCGGCGTTCGTGGACGGCGCGGGCCGGTGGCGGGTGTTCTGGCAGATCGTCGTGCCGCTGTCCCGGCCGGTGCTGGCCGCCGTGGCGATCTTCACCTTCATCGGCACCTGGAACAACTTCCTGTGGCCGTTCCTGGTCACCACCGACCCCGGCCAGATGACCCTGCCGGTGGGCCTGAAGAACGTGCAGGGCACGTTCGGGGTCCGCTACGCCCAGGTGATGGCGTCCGCCATCCTGGCCGGGCTGCCCCTGCTGGTGGTCTTCGTGGCCTTCCAGCGCCAGATCGTCCGCGGCGTGGCCCACACGGGTCTCGCCGGTCAGTGAGCGCCGCCCCCGCAAGGAACCCGCACCCCCCACCGAGTTCCCGAAGACGGGACAAGGAGAGTAGCCCATGACCCGAACGCGAACCCGCACCCGCACCCGCACCCGCAGCAGGACCCTCGTCACCCTGGTGGCCGCGGCCGTCGTCGCCCTGCTGCCCTCCACCGCGTCGGCCTACCCGGGCCCCGGCCTGGTCACCGGCGACGTGCTGGTGCACGACCCGACGATGATCCGCACCTCCCAGGGCTACGTCGTGTACTCCACCCACGGCGGCCTGGAGGCGCGCACCTCCACCGACCGCACCGCCTTCCGGCGCAGCGGCTCGGCGTTCACCTCGCTGCCGTCGTGGTGGTCCGCCTACTCCTCGAGCCGCGACCCGTGGGCGCCGGACATCTCGTACCACAACGGCCGCTACTGGCTGTACTACGCGGTGTCCAGCTTCGGCTCCAACAACTCCGCGATCGGCCTGGCCACCAGCAGCAGCGGCCAGCCCGGCACCTGGACCGACCAGGGCATCGTGCACTCGACGAGGACCAGCGACAACCACAACGCCATCGACCCGTCGCTGCTGGTGGACGCGCAGGGCCGCTGGTGGCTGAGCTTCGGCTCGTTCTGGTCCGGCATCCGCATGATCCGGATCGACCCGAACACCGGCAAGCGCCTGAGCAGCGACCAGACGCTGTACCACCTGGCGTACCGGCCCGACGGCGGCAACGCCGTGGAGGCGCCGCACATCATCCGGCACGGCAACTACTACTACCTGTTCGTGTCCTTCGACCGGTGCTGCGCCGGCACCTCCAGCACCTACAAGGTCAAGGTGGGCCGCTCCACCAGCCCCACCGGCCCGTACACCGACCGCAGCGGCAAGGCCATGCTCAGCGGCGGCGGCACCGAGATCCTGGCCACCCACGACCGGGTGATCGGCCCCGGCGGGCAGTCGGTGATGAGCGACTCCGACGGCGACCTGCTCGTCTACCACTACTACGACCGCGACGACGGCGGCCGCAACAAGCTCGGCATCAACCTGATCGGCTGGGACTCCGCGGGCTGGCCGTACGTGTACTGACCCGCCCGCACCCGGCACACACCGGCCGGGGGCGGTCGCGGGCCACCCCGCGCACCGGGCGCCCCCCGGTCGGCAGTTCGGCGAAGCACACGAGAAAGGCAGCCATGCCCGCCCTCCCCGCACGGTTCACCCTCGACCCCGCGTTCACGGTCGGCACCGTCAACCCGCGCCTGTACGGCTCGTTCGTCGAGCACCTCGGCCGGTGCGTCTACACCGGCGTCCACGAGCCCGGCCACCCCACGGCGGACGCGGCGGGGCTGCGCCGGGACGTCCTGGCGCTGGTGCGCGAACTGGGCGTCACCATGGTCCGCTACCCGGGCGGCAACTTCGTCTCCGGCTACCGCTGGGAGGACGGCACCGGGCCGGTGGAGCAGCGGCCCGCGCGCCTGGACCTGGCGTGGAAGACCGTGGAGACCAACCGGTTCGGCCTGGCGGAGTTCCTCGACTTCTGCGCCAAGGCCCGGGTGGAGCCGATGATGGCGGTCAACCTCGGCACCCGCGGCATCCAGGAGGCCGCGGACCTGCTGGAGTACTGCAACCACCCCGGCGGCACCGAGCTGTCCGACCGCAGGGCCGCGCACGGGTCGCCCGAGCCCTACGGGATCAAACTGTGGTGCCTGGGCAACGAGCTGGACGGGCCGTGGCAGGTCGGCCACAAGACGGCGGGCGAGTACGGGCGGCTCGCCGCCGAGACGGCCCGCGCCATGCGCCTGGTCGACCCCGGGGTGCGGCTCGTCGCCTGCGGCAGTTCCAACTCCGGCATGCCCACGTTCGCCTCCTGGGAGGCGGAGGTGCTCGGCGAGGCGTACGACCTGGTGGACTACGTCTCCCTGCACGCCTACTACGAGGAGACCGACGGCGACCGTGACTCGTTCCTGGCCTCCGCGGTGGACATGGAGCACTTCATCGAGTCCGTCGTCGCCACCTGCGACCACGTGCGGGCGAAGCTGAAGCGCGAGCGGCGCATGGAGCTCTCGTTCGACGAGTGGAACGTGTGGTACCAGAAGCGGCGGCACCCGAACCCGCCGCCCGACTGGTCACAGGCCCCGCGGCTGCTGGAGGACGTGTACACCGTCACCGACGCGGTGGTGGTGGGCTCGCTGCTGATCGCGCTGCTGCGGCACTGCGACCGGGTGACCGCCGCCTGCCTGGCGCAGCTCGTCAACGTGATCGCGCCCATCGTCACCGAGCCCGGCGGGCCCGCCTGGCGGCAGACCACCTTCTTCCCGTTCGCCCAGGCGTCCAGGTACGGGCGGGGCCGGGTGCTGCGGGTGGAGCCGGAGGGCCCCGCGCACCGCACCGCGCGGTTCGGTGAGGTGCCGCTGCTGCACGCCACCGCCACCGCGGACGACGACACCGGCGCCGTCACGGTGTTCGCGGTGAACCGGAGCCAGGGCGCGCCGCTGCCGCTGGAGGTGGAGCTGCGCGGCGCGGGACGGCTCGCGGTGGCCGAGCACCTGGTGCTGGCGGACCGGGACCCGGACGCGGCCAACACCGCGGAGCAGCCGGAGCGGGTGGCGCCGGGCCGGGTCGCGGGGTCGGCGGTCACCGGCGGGACGCTGCGGGCCGAGCTGCCGCCGATGTCGTGGAACGTGATCCGCCTGCTGCCCCAGTAGCCCCGGCGGGGGCGGGCCGGGAGTGGTCACGGGGCCGCGGGCGGTCGTTCGCGGCCCCGTCACACGGCGTTCCCGCGGGCGGGCCAGACTCGCGGCCCGCGGGCCCGCGAGGCGCCGCGTCCCGGCACGGGGCCGGGCATGGACGAAGGGACCGAAACGGTGCGACGTCGTGCAACACTGCCGGCCATGGCCCTGCTCACGGCCCTGCTCACCCTGGGCACCGCCCCGGGGGCGCAGGCCGCTCCGGAGGCGGGGGCCGCTCCGGATGCCGCGGCGGCGGGCGGCTCGTTCAGTGTGCTCACCTACAACGTGGCCGGGCTGCCCGAGGGCCTGTCCTCCGGCGACCCGGAGAAGAACACTCCGCTGATCAGCCCGCGGCTCGGCGCGTACGACATCGTCAACGTGCAGGAGGACTTCAACTACCACGCCGCCCTGTACGCCGGCGACGACCACCCGCACCGGACCCCCACCAGCGGCGGGGTGCCGTTCGGCGACGGGCTCAACACGCTGTCCGACCTGCCGTACAGCGACTTCGAGCGGGTGCGCTGGCAGCAGTGCAACGGCACGGACTGCCTCACCCCGAAGGGCTTCACCTTCGCCCGGGTGCGGCTCGCCGAGGGCGTGTACGTGGACCTGTACAACGTGCACGCCAACGCCGGGGTCACCGACGCCGACCTGGCGGCGCGGCGCGCGAACCTCACCCAGTTGACCCGGTACGTCGCGGCGCGGTCGGCCGGGAACGCGGTGGTGGTCATGGGCGACACCAACACCCGGTACACCCGTGCGGGCGACAACATCCGGGACCTGGTGCGCGGCGCCGGGCTCACCGACGCCTGGGTGGAGCTGGAGCGCGGCGGCGCCGAGCCGGCGCAGGGCTCCCCCGCGCTGGTGTGCGACCCGGCGGCGGTGACGGACGGCTGCGAGGTGGTGGACAAGATCCTGTACCGGGACAGCCGGTTGGTGGACCTCACCGCTCGCGACTACCGCAACGAGCACCCGAGGTTCCTCGACGGGGCGGGCCTGCCGCTGTCCGACCACTACCCGCACACCGTGGACTTCTCCTACACCCTCGCCGAGGGCATCCGGCTGAGCGACACCTTCGGCGGTCCGCACGGCACCCCGTTCACCGACCTGCCCGCGCTGCCGGAGCGGCCCGTGGTGCGCGCGCTCACCCTGCGCGGGGCCGCCCGGCTCGACCAGGTGTCCCTGGCCCTGGGCGACGGCACGGCGTTCACGCACGGCGGCACCGGCGGCACCCCGGCCACCCTGGAGCTGGCCCCGGGCGAGCACCTGACGTCGGTGACGCTGACCCGCGGGCAGAAGGACGGCCGCACCCGCCTGTTCTCCGCCCGCTTCACCACCAGCGGCGGCCGCGCGCTGAGCGCGGGCACCCCCACCGCCGACGCCGCCACGTTCACCGCGCCCGCGGGCTGGCGGATCGCGGGCTTCACCGGCCGGGCCGGCGACGAGGTGGACCAGCTCGGGGTGGTCTACGTCCCGGTGGGCTGAGCCCCCGGCACGATCTCCAGGCGGGACGGCGCCGGGGCGGGCGGCGGCAGGCGCAGCCCGTCCCGGCCCGGGGTGAGGGCGCCCAGCACGGTGGCGCGGCGGGCGCCCGTGCACCCGGGCAGGGCGCCGGGGACGCCGTGGACGGTCAGGAAGCCCAGCACCGCGAACGCGTACGCCTCCTTGGCCGCCTCCGGCAGCCCGAGCTCGCCGGAGGCGCGCAGCGGGACACCGTCCAGCGCCGCGCGCAGCCGGGCCAGCAGCACCGGGTTGCGGGTGCCGCCGCCGGAGGCGATCACCTCGGTGCCGCCGGCGGCCCGCACCGCGGCGGCGACCGTGCGGGCGGTCAGCTCGGTGAGGGTGGCGAGCAGGTCCGCGTCCGGCAGCGGGCCCGCGGCGTCGAGGGCGGCCTTCAGGTACGGCGGGCCGAACAGCTCCTTGCCGGTGGTCTTCGGCGGCGGCAGGGCGTAGTAGGGCTCGGCGAGCAGGCGGCGCAGCAGCCCGGGGCGCACGGTGCCGCGGGCGGCCAGGGCGCCGTCCGTGTCGCGGTCGGCGCGGCCGCCGGTGAGGTGGTGGACGGCGGCGTCGAGCAGGGCGTTGGCCGGGCCCGTGTCGAACGCAAGGGGGCCGCGCGGGCCCGCGGCGACGGTGACGTTGGCGATGCCGCCGAGGTTGAGCGCGACGGGCACGCCGGGCCGCCCCCGCAGCCACAGCACGTCCACGGCGGCGACCAGCGGCGCCCCCTGGCCGCCCGCGGCCACGTCCGCGGCGCGCAGGTCCGCCACCACCGGGCGGCCGGTGCGCTCGGCGATCCAGGCGGGCCGCCCGAGCTGGAGGGTGCCGTGCACCCGGCCGCCCTCGGCCCAGTGGTGGACGGTCTGCCCGTGGGAGACGACCAGTTCGGCGCGGCCGCGGCACAGCTCGCGGTCGGCGCGGTCGGCGACGGCGGCGAACGCCTGGCCGATGCGGGTGTCCAGGCGGCACACCTCGGCCATGGTGGTCGCGGCGGGCGGCAGCGCGGCGGCCAGGGCGGCGCGCAGCTCCGGCGGGTAGGGGACGGCGATCATGCCGAGCGGGGCGAGCCGCAGCGTGTTCCCGTCCAGGGTGAGGTCCGCGGCGGCGGCGTCCACCGCGTCGTGGGACGTCCCCGACATCAGCCCGATCACCCGCACCGCGCGCCCCCCGTCACCGCAGCGGCCCGCGGTGGGCGTCGCCGCGCAGGGTGAGCAGGGCGAGCGCGCTCACCGCGCAGGTGGCGGCCGCGTAGTAGGCGGGCACGTCCGCGTCGCCGGTGCGCTGCACCGCCTCGGTGATCAGCAGCCCGGCCGAGCCGGAGAACACCGCGTTGGACAGGGCGTAGGCCAGGCCCAGCCCGGTGCAGCGCACCGTCGCGGGGAACGCCTCCGCGAGCATCGCCGGGCCGGGGCCCGCGAGCAGGCCGACCAGGGCGCCCGCGAGGAACACGGCGGCGCCCTTGGCGGCGGTCGGGGCGCCCGGGTGCTGGAGCAGGTCGAGCAGCGGCACGGAGGCTACGGCGACCAGGGCGGCCCCGGCCGTCATCACCGGCCGTCTGCCGAGCCGGTCGCTGAGCGTCCCCGCGGGCAGGATCGACAGGGCGAACCCCAGGTTGGCCAGGGCGGTGGCGGCCAGCGCCTCCCGGAAGCCGGCGCCCAGGGTGGTCTGGAGGTACGACGGCAGGACGACCAGGAAGGTGTAACCGGCCGCCGACCAGCCCATGACCCGCCCCACCGCGAGCACCACGGCGCGGGCGGCGGCGCGCGGCGCGGCGGCCGGGAGCGGGTGCGCCGCGCCGCCCGCGCCCCGGTCCGCGCGGGCCGCCGTGAAGGAGGGTGTCTCCTCCAGACGCAGGCGCAGCCACAGCGCGAGCAGCCCGAGCGGCAGCGCCAGCAGGAACGGCACCCGCCACCCCCACCGGTGCAGGTCGTCCGGGGGCAGCGCGGTGGCCAGCAGCGTGGCCAGGCCGGCGCCCGCGAGCAGGCCGAGCGCCACGGTGAAGGACTGCCAGGCCCCGTACCGGCCACGCCTGCCCGGCGGCGCGAACTCCGTCATGACCGCGACCGCGCCGCCGAACTCGCCGCCCGCGGACAGCCCCTGCACCGCCCGCAGCAGGGTGAGCAGCCACGGCGCGGCGGCGCCCGCGGTGGCCCGGGTGGGCAGCAGCCCGATCAGCGTGGTGGCGGCGGTCATCAGCGACAGCGCGGCGATCAGGGCGGGGCGGCGCCCGTACCGGTCGGCCGCGCGGCCGAGGCAGGCGGCGCCCAGCGGCCGGAAGAAGAACGCGACCGCGAACGACGCGTACGTCTTCACCAGGGCCTCGGCCTCGCCGCCGCCCTCGGGGGTGAAGAACCGCGCGGCGATGACCGTGGCGAAGTAGCCGTACGCGCCGAACTCGTACCACTCGATGAAGTTGCCCACGGAGCCGGCCACCAGCGCCCGGCGCGAGGGCCGCGCGCCGGGCGCCGCCTCCCGGTGGCCCCGCGCGGTGGTCGCCATGTCCCGCCCTTCCGGACCCGGCCGGGTCCTCGGCGCACCAGGTGCGGTCACGAGTCTGACGGCGGGCGGACGCGCTGTCAGCGGGGCGCGGCGGCACGTCCCCTGAGGGGGCGCAGGGCACGGCACCGGACGGCCGTCCCCGCCGTCCGGGCGGGGCGGCCTTGAACGCCGCCGCGCCCGGACGCGTATTCCCCGCGGAGGCACCCGGGCGCTCCCCCGTCCGGCGCTCCCGCTCGCCGCCGCCGACACCGTGGAGGGTCGACCGATGAACGATTCCACCAGCCTGCCGATCCAGGCGCTGCCGGACGGCAGCGCCGAGCTGCACCTGGTGCTGCGGCTGCGCTGGGAGGACGTGGCCGCCCTGGGCCGGGAGGCCGGGCGGCTGGCCACCCGGTTGCAGCGCCCGGTCAGCCTGGACGAGGCCGCCGGCCACCGGCTGAGCAGTTGGGCCGCCGCCACCGCCACCCCGGCGGCGCCCAGGGACCGGGTGGAGTCCGGCGGCGGCGCCTCACCGGCGCTGCCGTCCGCGGCCCCCGCCGTGGCCTCCCCGGCGGTGCCGTCCGTGACCGCGCCCGCCGCGCAGCCGGCCCCGACCGCGGCGTCCCCGGTCCCGGCCGCCGCGGGCCAGGACGTCCACCACGGCGAGGACCGCGGCGGGTTCGACCGCTCCGCCCGGGTGTCCTCCCTGGCCGGGCGGGCCCCGTAGGGCCCGTCGTCGAATCCCCGACTGCCCCACGGGCGACGACGGGAATTCGACGACAGGCCCTGGGCCACCCGCGCCGCGGGCCGGCCGGCGGGCGAGCCGGGGCGCGGACGCGGCTCACCCGCCCCGGCTCACCCCGGCAGCACGCACACCGGCACCGGCGCCGGATGGGGCGCGCCGGCCGGGGTGAGCGCGCCCGAGCGCCGGTCCACACGGAACCGGGCCACCGTGCCCGACCGCTGGTTGGCCACGTACAGCACCGCACCGGACGCGGTGAGGCTCATGTGCCGGGGCCAGCTCCCGCCGCACGGCGTCGCGCCCAGCAGCCGCAGCGCGGCCCCGCCCGACTCCACGGCGAACACCGCCACGCTGTCGTGCCCGCGGTTGGACAGGTACACGAACCGGCCGTCGGCCGAGGCCAGGATCTCCGCCGGGAGGTTGCGCACGCCCCCGGGCGCCCCGCCGGGCACGGTCGGCAGCACGGCGCCCGGGGTCAGCGCGCCGGTCGCCGGGTCCAGCCGGCACACGGTGACGGTGCTGTCGAGCTCGCCCGCCACGTACGCGAACCGGCCCGACGGGTGGAACGCCAGGTGGCGCGGGCCCGACCCGGGGCGCATCCGGGCGCGGGACCGCTCGGTGAGCCGCCCGGTGCCGGGGTCGAGGCGGTAGGTGTACACCGTGTCGGTGCCCAGGTCCACGGCCAGCACATGGCGGCCGTCAGGTGTGGGCAGCACCTGGTGGGCGTGCGGGCCCTGCTGCCTCGGGTCGGGGCCCGAGCCGGTGTGCCGCACCAGGTCGGTGCGCTCGCCGAGCGAGCCGTCGGCCCGCACCGGGTGCACGGCGACGCTGCCCGAGCTGTAGTTGGCGCTCAGCAGGTGGCGCTCCCCGGGGGCGAGCGCCAGGTGGCAGGGGTCGGCGCCGCCGGTGCCGCGCGAGCCCAGCACCCGGGGGCCGCCCGGGGCGTCGAGCGCTATCGCGGTGACGGCGCCCTCGGCCAGCTCGTTGACGGCGTACAGGACGCGGCCCGAGGCGGAGCGGACCAGGAACGAGGGGTTGGCGACGCCCTCGACCACCCCGGTCGGGCGGATCTCGCCGGTAGGCGGGTGGTGGACCGCCAGGCCCACCCCGGTGCCGCCGCCCTCGTGGGTGGTGTAGGTGCCCAGGTACAGGGGCGCGAGCCCTTCCCTGGACGGCGCGCGGCGGGCGGCGCGGGCCGCGGCGGTGCCGCCGCGCAGCAGCCCCGCCGCGGTGGCCGCGGCCGCGGCGCCGAGCAGGCGGCGCCGGGTGGTGCCGCCGCCCCCGGCCGATGAGGGGCGTGGTGTGGTCTCCGCGGTGGTCATGGCACCTCCGTGCTCGTCGGGAACGGGATCTCGGCGCCGGGCGTGGGCGGTTCGCCGTGCCGGAGACCCGCGGGTCTCCACCTGTCCGTACCCCACGGTGGGGCGGCCGTACGCCGAACCGGCCCCGCCACCGGTCGGAGCCGCACCGCGAGGTACCGCGAACCGGGCGCACCGGGCGCGACGCCGGCGACGCCGCGGTGCCTCCGCCCGCCGACGCGGCCGCGGGCGGAGCCGCCGTCCGCCTTCCGGGGTGTCGCCCCGCACGGCTCCGCCACCCGGGGCACCGCCCGGCATGACTCGCCGCCGCGGGGGCACCCGGGGCGCGGAGGCCCGCCGACCCTCGCGTGACCGCTGTGCCGAGGAGAGTGCACGCCATGTCCTTCCCGTCCGTCGCGGTCCTCGTGGAGCTGGTCAGGAGCCCGCTCGCGGGCGGGCACGTCAAGTGCTGGGAGCGCTTCGCCGAGGCGGCCGCCGCGCGCGGCGACGTGGACCTGACCGTGTACGTGCTGGGCGGGCGCCCCGGCGTGCAGCACCTCTCCCCCGGTGTGCGGTTCGTGGCGCTGCGGCCCGTGCTGGGCTCGGCGCCGCTGACCCGCTCCGCCGGTGCGGACGTCACCGACCTGGCGCCGCACCACCCGGCCCTGGCCCGGCTGCTGCCCCGGCACGACGTGTGGCACCTGACGCACTCCTTCGCGTTCGCGGCCACCGCCGCCCGGCTGGCCCGCCGCGCCCGGCGGGCGGACCTGCCGGGGCTGCCGGGAGTGGTCGGGTCCGTGCACACCGACGTGACCGCGCTGGCCGCCGCGTACGGGCGGCGCACCGCGGAGGGGCTGCCGGGGGTGGGGCGGCTGGTGCGCGCGCTGCCGCCGTCCGGCCCGCCCGAGGCGTTCGCGGCGGCGCTGGTGCGGCGGCGCCGCGACCGGTGCCTGGCCGTGTGCGAGCGGGTGCTGGTGGCCACGCCGTCGCAGCGGGCCGAGGTGGCCGCGCTGGTCGGCGAGGACCGGGTGGCGCTGCTCGGCCGGGGCGTGGACGGGCGGCGGTTCCGGCCCGACCCCGCCGCCCGCGCGGAGCTGGGCCGCGCCCACGGGATACCGCCGGAGGCGACGGCGGTGCTGTTCGCCGGGCGGGTGGACGACTCCAAGCGGGTGATGGTGCTCGCCGAGGCGGTGCACCGGCTGCGCGGCACCGGGCGCGCGGTGCACCTGGTCGTCGCCGGGGCGGGGCCGGACGCGGGCCGGGTCACGGCGCTGCTGGGGCGCGGCGCCACCCTGCTCGGCCCGGTACCGCAGGAACGACTGGCCCGCGTGTACGCCGCCTGCGACGTGTTCGCCCTGCCGTCGCTGACCGAGACCATCGGCAACGTCGTCGCCGAGGCCATGTCCTGCCACCTGCCGGTGGTGCTGCCCGCGGGCGCCCGCACCACCGCGTGGCTGGAGTGCCCCGGGCGGGACGGGCTGGCCGTGGAGCGCGACGACGCCGCCGGGTGGGCGCTGGCCCTCGCCGGCCTCGTGGACCGGCCCGAGTGGCGGGCGCGGATCGGCGAGCGGGCCGGCGGGACGGCGCGCCGCAGGCACCGCGACTGGGACGCGGTGCTCGCCGAGGACCTGCTGCCGGTGTGGCGGGAGGCGGCCGGGCGGCGGGCGGCGTGGCGGCGGTCCGGTGCCGCGCGTGCGCCGGCAGGGGCCGTCCGGGCCCGGTGAGCCGGGCCGTCGCCGTGGGCGCCGCCCTGGCCGCGGGCGGGTGCTTCGCCCTGGCCGGCGCGCTCCAGCAGGCCGCCGCGAGCCGCCGCCCCGAGGCGGAGGCCCTGTCGCCGCGGCTGCTGCGCGGCCTCGCGCGGCAGCCGGTGTGGCTGGCGGGCATGGCGCTGGCGGTGCTGGCGTACGGCTTCCAGTCGCTGGCGCTGGCGTTCGGGCCGCTGAGCCTGGTGCAGCCGCTGATCGTCAGCGAGCTGCTGTTCGCGATCCCGCTGGCGGCGCGGCTGCACCGGATGCGGCTCGGCGCGCGGGAGTGGACGGGCGCCGCGGCCGTGGCGGGCGGGCTCGCCACGGCGCTCGCCGCGGCCCGGCCGTACGGCGGTGAGCCGGCCGCCTCGCCCGGCCAGTGGCTGCTGCTGTTCGCCGCCGCGGGCGCGGTGACGGCGGCGGTGCTCAGGGGGGCCCGCGCGGTGCGGGGCCCCGCCAGGGCGTCGCTGATCGCGCTGGCGGCGGGCGTGGTGATGGGCACCCAGTCGGTGCTGCTCGCCGTGACCGTGGACCGGTTCGGGGAAGGGCCGGGCGCGGTGCTGACCGCCTGGCAGACGTATCTGCTGGTGGGGGCGAGCGCGGCCGGGCTGCTGCTGATCCAGACCGCGTTCCAGGCCGGTCCGCTGTCCGCGAGCCTGCCGGTGATCGACGCGACCGAGCCGGTGGTCGCGACCGTGGTGGGGGTGACGCTGTTCGGCGAGGCGGTGCGCACCGGGTGGCTCGCCGGGAGCCTGGCGGCGGCCGGGGCGGCGGTGACGCTGGCCGGTGTCGTGCTGCTCGACACCTCGCCGCTGCTGCGGGCCCTGCACCGGCGCGCGGAGGCCCAGCGGCCGGACCGGCTCCGGCCCGGCGGGACCGCTGGGCCGGAGGAGTGACGACGGGACGCCGGGGCGGGCGGCCCTGACCCATCCGAGGGACTTGTATGACAGATGCGGGGCCGGTGCGGGAACACCTCCCCGAAAGGCCGCGCGGAGCCGCCGGCCAGGCTCCCGGCCCGGGCCCCGCGAGCGCGGCCCCGCCCCGGGCGGCCCGCGCACCGGGCACGGCCGTCGCGCGGCGTCGGGGCACACGGCGTCGAGCCGGGGCGGGCCGGAGCCGGGCGGGCCGGGCCGGAGCGCCCGGCGGGCGGCAGGAGAGGGCGGTACGAGCACCGTGACGTCGGACTTCACCAGGGCGGCCGGCACCGCGCCGGCCCCCGTCCCCGCAGGCCCGGCCGGCGGGCCACCGGTGGCGCTGGTCACGGGCGCCTCCTCCGGCATCGGGGCGGCGGTGGCCGACCGGCTCGCCGCGGACGGCAACTGGCGGCTGCTGCTCAGCGGGCGCGACGAGGAGCGGCTCGGCCGGGTCGCCTTCCGCACCCGGGGCACGCCCCTGCCCGCCGACCTGGCCGAGCCCGGCGGCGCGCAGCGCCTGGCGCGGCGGGCGCTGCG
The DNA here is from genome assembly GCF_054782095.1 of Streptomyces capparidis. NCBI lineage: Bacteria > Bacillati > Actinomycetota > Actinomycetes > Kitasatosporales > Streptomycetaceae > Streptomyces > Streptomyces capparidis. The sequence continues at coordinate 80,498 of NZ_BAAGTD010000012.1, forward strand.
CGCGGCGGAGCGGGTGGACCTGCTGGTCGCGAGTGCGGGCGTCGGCTGGGCGGGGCCGTTCCGCGCCATGCCGCCGTCCCTCATCGACCGGCTGCTCTCGGTGGACCTGGGGTCGGTGCTGCACCTGGTCCGCGAGGTGCTGCCGGGCATGGTGGAGCGCGAGCGGGGCCGGGTGGTGCTGGTCGGGTCGATCGCCGGCTGCCTCGGGGTGCGCGGCGAGGCGGTGTACTCGGCGGCCAAGGCGGCGCTGACCGCGTTCGCCGACAGCCTGCGCTACGAGCTCGACGGCACCGGGGTCGGTGTCTCCCTGGTGGTGCCCGGCGTCGTGGACACCCCGTTCTTCGAGCGGCGCGGCTCCCCCTACCCGCGCTCCCGGCCCCGCCCGGTCCCGCCGGAGCGGGTCGCGGACGCGGTGCTGAGCGCCGTCACCGGCGCCCGCGACGAGGTGTACGTCCCCAACTGGCTGCGCCTGCCCGGCCGGGTCCGCGGCGCCGCCCCCGCGGTGTACCGGCGGCTGGCGGCCCGGTTCGGGTGAGCCGCCCGGCGGCGCCCCCGGGAGGCCCGACCGGCCCCGCGGGCACGGCACCGCCGCCCCGGCCCTCCACCCCCGGCGCCCCCTACCCCCGCAGCCGCTCCCGGAGTTCCTCCTCGTCGGTGAGGAACCATGTCTGCCGCCCGCGGTTGCACTCGCGGACGAAGTCGCGCAGCGCCTCGCTGTCCGCCGTGTGGCGGGAGATGTCGCCGAGGACGACGAGCCCCAGGCGGAAGTTGACGAACTTCTGGACGATGTCGCCCGCGACGCGGGTGCGCAGCCGGAAGAACGCCTCGTCGAACCGCTCGGCGGGGACGACCACCCAATGGGCGCCCTGGTAGGAGGCGTTGCCCACGAGATCCAGCACGTCGCCTTCGCCGCGGATCGTCGCGCCCTCGGGGGCGCACATCAGGACGGGCACGTCGTGGATCGTTCGCAGGGTGGTCATGGAGGCGGAGCCTAGTGTCCGGCGCCCGGCGCGGGCGAACCTGTATTCAGCGGGCGAACGTGCACCCCAGGGCGGTGTCCCGACGGCCGGACGCTCCGCGGGGCACGGCCCGGGGCGGCCGGTCAGTCCCGCACGAGGCAGAACGGGTGGCCCGCCGGGTCGGCGTAGACGCGCCAGGAGCGGGTGCCTTCGCCCAGGTCCAGCGGGGTGGCGCCGTGGGCGAGGACCTGCTCGTGGGCCCGGTCGAGGTCGGGGACGCCGAGGTCCAAGTGGAACTGCTGGGGGTGGGCCGGGTCGGGCCACCGCGGCGGTCGGTGGTCGGCGGCGCGCTGGAAGGCGAGGACCTGTCCCGAGGGGGTGTGCAGCGTGGACCAGTCGTCGTCCACGGCCCAGCGGGGGTCGGGGCGGTCGATCTCGCCGCCGAGGAGCTCCTGGTAGAACCGGGCGAGCCGGTGGACGTCCGGGCAGTCCAGCACCACGCACTGCACGCTGGCGATCACGGGGTCTCCGCCTTTCGGGGTGGGTCGGCGATCGCCGCGCACCGGGCGCGGGGCCCGGCGGCGGCCTCGACGGCCACCGTAGGGCACCCGCGGCCCGGCGGCCCCCGCGCCCCGGCCGGTGCCCCGTCACTGGTCGCGCCGGTGGACGCAGACGACGGCGAGCGCGGTCGCGGCGAGCGCCCAGACGGCGTAGACGGTCCAGGCGCCGCCGGTGGTCCACGGGAAAGGGGTCGGAGCGGGGCCGGTCTGGGTGAGCCTCAGCCACGCGCGGTAGGGCAGGGTGTGCCCGGCGACCGCCGACCAGTGGCGGCCGTCGGTGAGGACCAGGGGCAGCAGGAACAGCACCAGCACCGTGGCAGTCATCGTCGCCGCGGTGTGCCGGACGGCGGCGCCGATCGCGAGTCCGGCGAGCGCGCACACCGGGGCGAGGAGCGCGGAGGCCAGCACCACGCGCAGGGCGCCGGGATGGTCGATCGGGACGCCCGCGTCCCGCCGGTCGAGTATGGCCTGGGTCAGCACGAAGGAGGTGCCCGCGACGAACGCGCCGAAGGCGGTGGCGACCGCCGCGACGACGACGGCCTTGGCCGCCATCACCGGGCGCCGGGCGGGCACGGCCGCGAACGTGGTGCGGATGGTGCCGCTGCCGTACTCGCCGACGATCACCAGGGCGCCGACGACGGCGAGGGCGAGCATCATGATCATGACGGCGTTCCCGGTGAACGCCACCTGGAGCGGTATCCCGTCGCGGACGAAGGCGGCCAGGTCGTCGTTGCTCTGCTCCGACCAGTGGGCGTGGATGTCGTAGGCGGTGCCGGCGTTGAACGCGACGACGGCGAGCGCGGTGGCCGTGTACGCGATCCAGGTGGAGCGCAGCGAGCGGTGCTTGATCCACTCGGCGGCGACCAGGTCCCGGAACCGGGGGTGGTCCTGGCCGCGGGCCGCTCGGCCGGCGGTGGCGGGCGGCGCCTGCGCGGCGCTGACGGCGGTCATCGGGCTTCTCCTCCGGCGGGGTACTGGACGCTGTCGGCGGTGAGCGCCATGAACGCCTCCTCCAGGGAGGCGGAGCGGGTGCTGAGCTGGTGCAGCTCGATGCCGTGCCGCCGGGCGACCGCGCCTATGCGGTCGGCGGTCAGGCCGGTGACGACGAGCTGCCCGCCCTCCGTGCGCACGGCCGCGCCCTCGGCCGTCAGCAGGTCCCGCAGGGCGGCGGCGGCGGGGGTGCCCACCGCGACGCTCTGCCGGGCGCCGCGGGCGGCGAACCGCGCGAGGCTCTCCGCCGCTATCAGCTCGCCGCGGCCGATGACGACCAGATGGTCGGCGGTGTGCTCCATCTCGGACATCAGATGGCTGGAGACGAACACGGTGCGGCCCTCCGCGGCCAGCCGCCGGAACAGGTCGCGCACCCACCTCACGCCCTCCGGGTCGAGCCCGTTGAGCGGCTCGTCGAACAGCAGCACGGGCGGGTCGCCGAGCAGCGCGGCGGCGATGCCGAGGCGCTGCCTCATGCCGAGCGAGAACCCGCCGACGCGGCGCCGGGCGACCTCGGCGAGGCCGGCCTCGCCCAGCACCTCCCGGACCCGGCCCGGCGGGATGCGGTTGCTCCTGGCCAGGGCGGACAGGTGCGCCGCCGCGCCGCGCCCGCCGTGCACGTCGTGCGCGTCCAGCAGGGCGCCGACGTGGCGCAGGCCGCGGGGGCGGGCGCGGAAGGGGCGGCCGTCCACGGTGACCGTGCCGCCGGTCGGCTCGTGCAGGCCGAGAATCATCCGCAGGGTGGTGCTCTTGCCCGCGCCGTTGGGCCCGAGGAACCCCGTGACCCGGCCGGGCCGCACGGTGAAGGTGAGGTCCTTGACGGCCGTCCTGCTGCCGTACCGCTTGGTGAGCCCGTTGACTTCGATCATGGCTCCAACGGTGCCGGTCGGCGGCCCCGCCCGTCGTCGGACCGCGGTCGGCAATCGCCGGGCGCGGGTGTCGACCGGGGGTGTACAGCCGTGGGCGGATGACCCGCGCCGCCCGCCGAGCCTACGATCTGCGCATGTCCGCCTCACCTCCGCTGCCCCTGCTCAAGCGCCTGCCACCGGGCCTGTGGACGGCGCTTGTCTGGTGCACCGCGGCGGTGCAGCCGATCATCGAGTACGTGCTGGTGCCGGCCCAGGGGACGTACTCGCTCAGCTACCCCCGCCACGGTCTCGACCCGCTCGGGGCCAAGGTGCTGCTGGTGCTGGCGTTCGCGCTGGCGCTGGCCGGCAGCGCGGGGCTGCGCCGCCGGGCCCTCTCGGCGTACTGCCTGGTGGTCGCGGGCACGGTCGTCTCGACGCTGGCCTGGCGCCAGGACGAGATACCGCCGCTCCAGTTCCTCGGGGTGGACGCGGCCCTGAGCCATGTGGCGGCCACCCGGCCCCGGCGGGTCTCGCTCGTCGCGGCCGGGGTCGCGCTGGGCGCGCTCGCCGGCTACCTCGCCGTGCGGTCGGCGGCGGGGGACGACTCCGGCACCGCCTCCGAGCCGTACGTCGCGCTGACCGTGGCCATCGCCTGGCTCGCCGGCAACTCGGTGCACCAGGCCCGCGCCCACACCGAGGAGCTGCACGCCCGCGCCGCCGCCCAGGCGGTGACCGCCGAGCGGCTGCGGATCGCCCGCGAGATGCACGACACGGTCGCCCACAGCATCGGCATCATCGCCCTCCAGGCCGGCGCCGCGGCCCGGGTCGTGGAGACCCAGCCGGCCATGGCCCGCGAGGCGATGCTCGCCGTGGAGAAGGCGGGCCGCGAGACGCTGTCGGGGCTGCGGCGGATGCTGGGCGCGCTGCGCCAGGCCGACCAGGAGCAGGAGCGGGCGGGCCGGGGCCACGGGCCGCCGCCGCGGGGGCCGGCCGCGGGCCTGGCGGACCTGGACCGGCTCGCCGCGGCCACCTCGGCCGCCGGTGTCCTGGTGGAGGTGCGTCGGCGGGGCAGGTGCCGCCCGCTGCCCGCGGACGTGGACCTGGCTGCGTTCCGGATCGTCCAGGAGTCGGTGACCAACGTCGTGCGGCACTCGGGCGCCGGCGCCTGCCGGGTGAGCGTGGAGTACCGCGAGGACGAGCTGGCCGTCGAGGTCGCCGACCGGGGCCGGGGCGGCGGCACCGGCACGGACACCGGGTACGGCCTGGCCGGCATGCGCGAACGCGTGGCGCTGCTTGGCGGCGAGTTCTCCGCGGGGCCGCGCCCCGGGGGCGGCTTCCTGGTGGCGGCCCGGCTGCCGGTGCCGGCGGCCGTCGGGACGGGCCAGGAGGAGAGGGCCGGGGCCGTATGACGATCCGTGTGCTGCTCGCCGACGACCAGCCCCTGGTCCGCGCCGCCCTGCGGATGGTCATCACCGACACCCCGGACATCGAGGTGGTGGGCGAGGCGGGGAATGGCGCCGAGGCGGTCGAGCTGTGCGGGGAGCTCGCCCCGGACGTCGTGGTGATGGACCTGCGGATGCCCGGCGTGGACGGCATGGAGGCCACCCGGTCGATCACTTCGGGCGGCGGCGCCACCCGCGTCCTGGTGCTGACCACCTTCGACGATGACGAAGACGTCCACGGCGCGCTGCGCGCCGGGGCGTCCGGGTTCCTCGTCAAGGACATGGCGCTGGACGACATCCTCGCCGCGGTGCGGATCGTCGCCGCGGGGGACGCGCTGATCGCGCCGGGCGTCACCCGCCGGCTGATCAAGCAGTTCGCCGGCCGCCCCGCCGCGCCCCCGCGGCGGGCGGAGCTCGGCGGCATCACCGACCGCGAACGCGAGGTGCTCACCCTGGTCGGGCAGGGCCTGTCCAACACCGAGATCGCCGAGCGGCTGTGCATCAGCGTCGCCACCGCCAAGACCTATCTGACCCGGCTGCTGGCCAAGCTGGACGCCCGCGACCGGGTGCACCTGGTGATCCTCGCCTACGAGACGGGCCTGGTGGGGCCGTCCCGCTGAGCGGGCCAGGACGGGTCAGTCGCGGGCCCTGGCCATGCTGGAGTCGCGGACGACCAGCTCCGGCCGGTACACGATCGCGCGGTGCTCGTGCCCGTCGGCGTCCTCGCCCGTCTCCTCGATGAGGAGTTCCGCCGCGGTGCGGCCGATGCGGAAGGCGGGCTGGCGCACCGAGGTCAGCGGGACCGTGGCGGCGGCGGCGAACTCGATGTCGTCGTAGCCGACGATGGACACGTCCTCGGGCACCCGCACCCCGGCCGCGTACAGCGCCTGGAGCACACCGAGCGCGATCAGGTCGTTGGCGCAGAACACGGCCGTGGGCCGGTCCGGCAGGCCGAGCAGCCGCGCCCCGGCGTCGCGGCCCGCGGCCACGTCGAGCCGCTCGGCGTGCACCGGCACCACGGCGTCCGGCGGCAGGCCCGCCTCGGCGACGGCCCGCAGCGCCCCGGTGTGCCGGTCCCGGCACTGGGACAGATGGGTGGGGCCGCTGACGTAGGCGATCCTGCGGTGCCCGCCGGCCAGCAGGTGCCGCACGGCCAGCGTGCCGCCGGTGACGTCGTCCACGGACACCGAGCACGCCTGCTCGCTGGGCACCACCCGGTCGGCGAAGACGAACGGTATGCCGTGCCGGCGGAACAACTCCAGGTTGCCCCCGGAGATGTCCGCCGGTGTGATCATCACCCCGCGCACCCGGTGCTCGGCGAACAGCGCCAGGTACTCGGCCTCCTCCTGCGCGCTCTCCGCGCTGTTGCAGACCATGACGCCGAGCCCGGCGGCGCGGGCCGCCCGCTCCGCGCCCCGCGCCAGGTCCACGAAGAACGGGTTGCCCATGTCGAGCACCAGCAGCGCGACGATGCGGCTGCGCCCGGCGCGCAGTTGCCTGGCCGACTCGCTGCGCACGTAGCCGAGCCGGTCGATGGTGGCCAGCACCCGGTTGCGGGTCTCCTCCGAGACCAGGCCGGGGCGGTTGATGACGTTGGAGACCGTGCCCACCGAGACCCCGGCCTGACGGGCGACGTCCTTGATGCTGACCATTCCACCTACCGGTTGCCGTGCCCGTTCGGGCCCTTGGGACGGGGGACGCGGCGGTGGGTCAGTTCCCGACCGTGACCAGGTCGAGGCCGGACAGGTCCGCCAGGCACCGCAGCTCGGGCAGCAGGTGGCCGACGGCGAGCGTCCAGTGGTGGCCGACGCCGGTGCCGCTCCACTCGTCGGTCCACTCCCCCGGGTCGCGGCCGAAGTCCACCCGCGAGGTGGTGTTGCCGATCTCCAGCAGCGGCCCGCCGACGACCTCGCCCTCGGCGGCGATCAGCCGGTACCTGCCGTCCCTGGTCTGCCCGACCCCGATCAGGGTGACCGGCCCGTGCCGCACGTCGAACTCCACGGACACGCCCCAGCCGCGCTTGCCGTGGTAGACGCCGAGCCCGCGCAGCAGCGGCTTGTTCTCGCTGACCGCGAGGTGGCCGGGCCCGTCGTGGCCCATCTCGACCACGCCGTCGCGGAAGTTCAGCGCCTGGAGCTCGGTGAAGGAGCCCCCGGCGCCGAGCCGGTCGGCGATCAGCATGGCCAGGGAGGTGCGCAGCTCGAACTCGCCGCAGGCGGGCACGCCGCGCGCGGTCAGCAGCGAGGCGCCGAGGATCATGCCGGCGCCCAGGCGCTCGTGGATCTCGCCGTCCAGGCCGCGGTGGTAGTAGGCCAGGGAGTCCAGGTCGAAGTCCGCCACCAGCCGGTCGAGCCCGGCCGAGACCCGGGCGGCCCAGACGAGGTCATCCTCGACCACGGAGTCGGCGAGGTCGAACACCTCGCGGGTCTCGGCGAGCTTGGCCCGCACCTCGCCGTCCCCGACCTGCTCCACGCGCACCCGCAGGTCGTCGAACTCCAGCACCTCCACATGGCCGCCGAAGTTGGCGGGGACCATGGTCAGGTCGGTGGACACGTCGTACATGCCCGGGTAGAGGTGCCCCATCAGGCCGTGCCGCCCGCCGCGCAGCGCCGCGCGCACCCCGGCTGCCCGGATCCAGCGGCCGATGCGCGTCCAGGCCCGCTCGTCCTCCAAGTGGCCGGAGACGGAGCGGATCGGCACCCCGACCCGCTCGAAGGCGTTGGCCATCTCCGGCAGCGGGCAGGCGCCGCAGTAGGCGAGCCACTGGCCGGTGTCGAACGAGGCGTGGTCCATCGCCTCGGTGGGCTGGAGGTTGATCAGCAGCACGGGGGCGCCGCTGCGCTGGGCGATGGGCACCAGCATGGTGGCGGTCATGTAGGTGGTGAGGAAGCCGACGATGAGGTCGCAGCCGGCGGCACGGAGCTTCTCCGCGGCGGCGGCGCCCTCCTGGGCGTCGGAGATGAAGCCGACGTCCACCACCTCGGCGTCGAACTCCCTCATCCGCTCGGTGACGCGGGCCGCGGACCGCCGCAACTGCGGCAGCAGGTCCGGGAACTGGGGCCAGTACGCGCCGAGCCCGCCGGCCACCAGGCCGACCTTGGGCTTGCGCGCGGTCGCGGGGATGCGCATGAGCGGCTCCTGAGGGGATGTGGTGGGGTGGTCACTGCGGCAGCCGGAAGTCGACGACCCGGATCGGCGACGGCGTGGTGCCGCTGGACTTCTGCTGGTACATGAAGGACAGCACCCCGTCCTGGGCGATGCGGGTGTCGTCGACGACGACCTCGCCGAAGGCGTTCAGGCCGCTGCCGTCGAACAGCACCTTCCAGTCGGTGTAGCCGGACGCCTTGGACGCGCCGACGATCCGGCCGTAGGGCATCACGGCGTAGGCGTTGTCGTAGCGGTCGAAGGCGAGGTGGGTGCGCTGGCTGGAGTTCAGCGGCACCGGGATCTCGGTCTTCCGCCACGCGCCGGTGGCCGGGTCCTTGCGGACGTGGAAGGCGCGGCCGTTCGCGGTGCGGTCGGCCACGTAGTCGGTGGTGCACTGCCCGAAGCGGCCCGGCACGTAGGAGATGACCGCGTGCGGGCGGTTCGCGGAGTCGGTGGCCTGGCTCTCCTGGTTCATCAAGGAGTGGTCGGGGTTGAGCGGGTCGGCGACCAGGCCGGGGTCGTTGACGGCGACCCGGTCGGAGCCGCCGGTGGTGCCGACGACGGTGCCCGCGTTGTTGCGCCAGGTGCGGCCGCGGTCGGTGCTGTACACGTAGCCGGTGTCGTGGTTGGTGATGCCGCCGCGGTTGCACATCACCGCGCTGTTCTGCTCCCGCCAGGTGAAGAAGGCGTGCAGGGTGCCGTCGCGGCTGTAGTCGATGCCGTGCAGGTACATGTTGCGGGCGGTGCTCGAGCCGTGCTCGCTGGTGTAGGTGCCGGTGGAGGACGTCCACTCGCCGAGCGCGGTCCACCGGGTGCCGTCGTACTCGGCGAGCGCGTTGCGGCCGTTGCCGGAGACGGCGACGCGGTAGCTGAGCTGGAGGCGGCCCTCGGGGGTGGCGATGAACTGCGGGTAGGTGAACTGGGAGGTGAGGGTGAGGCCGTCGAGGGTGGTCTGCACGGCGCCGAACTGGCTTCCGGTCCACGCCCGCCCCGAGGGGTCGTCCAGCAGCCCGGCGGCGGACTTGACGTAGAAGAAGCCGTCGCTGTGGGAGTCCATGTTGAGGTGGAGGCGGCCGTCGATCCGGGAGACGCCCATGGAGATGACGTTGTGGGAGTCGTCGTACTTGAGCTTGTGCGGGAGCTTGACGGTCTGCCAGGTGGCGGAGCCGAGTGCGCGGCGGGCGACGACGGCGCTGCGGTCGGCGGTGTACCAGGCGGCGTACTGGTGGCCCTTGTAGGTGAGCAGCCCGTTCTTCTGGAACGCGTTGTTGTTGACCAGGCCGTTGTAGGACACGAAGTACAGGGCCTGCGCGTCGAGCCGGGTGTCGGTGATCCTGGTGACCGACGGCGCGGGGTCGGCGGCGCGGGCGGGGCCGGCCGTCAGGGCCGCGAGGGGCAGTGACGCGGCCAGCGCCGCGGCGGTGAGGGGTCGCATCGGCTGGTGCCTCCGTGGGGGTCGGCGGTGCTCGTGCGGGGTATGTGGGGCTGTCCGAGCCGGTCAGGGGAGGTGGAACACCTCGGTGAGCGGTTTCATGGCCTCGTCGGGCCGCACGCCGTCCTCGTTCTCGAAGAACGGCGCCATCTCGGCCTGCCAGCGGGCGTTGACGTCGGTGGCGGCCATGGCCGCGCGGGCCGCCTCGAAATCGTCGGTCTCCAGGTAGCCGACCAGCAGCCCGTCCTCGCGCAGGAAGAGGGAGTAGTTGCGCCACCCGGTGTCGCTGAGGGCCTGGCGCATCTCGGGCCAGACGGCGGCGTGCCGCTCGCGGTACTCCTCGAGCCGGTCCCGGCGCACCTTCAGTACGAAGCAGACTCGCTGCAACGGGGCTCCTCGCGTCGTTCCGCCCCGGGGCCGCGGCTCCCCGCGCCACTGGCGGGGAGCCGCGGTGCCGGGCGGGAGGGGTCAGAAGTCGAAGTCGTCGATGTTGGCCTTGGTGAACACGGTGGGCGGGCCGAGGATGACCTCGCCGTCCTTGCCGATGGTGTACTCGCCCAGCTCACCGGCCTCGTACTTCTCGCCCTCGGCGCCGGTGATGCGGCCGGAGGCCAGCGCCGCCGCGGTGTACGACGACAGGTAGCCGAGCTTCTTCGGGTCCCACAGGGAGAACTGCTCGACCGTGCCGTCCTTGATGTACTTGCGCATCTGGTTGGGCGTGCCCAGCCCGTTGATGACGACCTTGCCCTTGTAGGAGGAGTCGCCGACGTAGCGGGCGGCGGCGGCGATGCCGACGGTGGTGGGCGAGATGATGCCCTTCAGGTTGGGGTACGCCTGGAGCAGCCCCTGGGTCTGCTGGAAGGACTTCTGGTCGTCGTCGTCGCCGTAGGCGACCTTGACCAGCTTCATGTCCTTGTACTTGGGGTCCTTCAGCTCCGCCTTCATGAACTCGATCCAGGTGTTCTGGTTGGTCGCGTTCTGGGTGGCCGACAGGATCGCGAACTCGCCCTTGTGGCCGAGCTGCTCGCCGAGGTTGCGGATCAGGCTGCGGCCGATCTCCTCGGAGCTGGCCTGGTTGATGAAGACCTGGCGGCAGTCCTTGGCGGTGTCGGAGTCGTAGGCGACGACCTTGATGCCCTTGGCCATGGCCTGCTTGAGCGGGCCGCACACGGCGTTGGGGTCGTTCGCCGCGATGAGGATCGCGTCCTGGTTCTGCTGGATGAGGGTGTTGATGTAGGAGACCTGCGAGGAGGCGCTCGCGTCGGAGGGGCCGACCTCCTTGGCGGAGCCGCCGTACTCCTTGGCCGCGTCGATGCCGGCCTTGTCGAGGATCGTCAGGTAGGGGTTGTTGACCTGCTTCGGCAGGAAGGCGAGCTTCAGCCCTTCCTTCAGCGGGGCGTCCGGGTTGGCCGTGGCGTCGGACTTGGCGGCGGCCTTGCCGGTGTCCTCGTCGTCCTTGGTGGTGCCGGAGCAGCCGGCGACGGCGACGGCGAGGGCGCAGGCGGCGGCGACCGCGGCGGCACGCCGTCCCGCGATGAGGCGCATGGTCATGTGGGTGAGGCCTTTCGGTGGAGGTGCGGCGCGGGGAGGAGTTCGGGACCGGGGCGGGTCAGCCGGCGGGCTGCGGGGCCTCGGAGGGGGCGGGGGTGCGGGAGCCGGGCGGGGCGCCCGGCCCGTCGTCGGGGGCGCGCCGGTGCCGCCACTCGGTGACGGTCTCGATGAGGCGCGGGGTGAGCACGGACAGGACCAGCAGCACCCCGGTGACGATCACCTGGACCTCGTTGGCCACGTCGTTGAGGGTGAGCAGGTTGCGCAGCAGGCCGATGAGCAGGACGCCCGCGACGGCGCCGAACAGGGTGCCGCGGCCGCCGTCGAAGTCCACGCCGCCGAGCAGCACCCCCGCGATGACGATCATCTCCAGGCCCAGGCCGTTGTCGGCGCGGGCGCTGCCGTAGCGCAGGGTGTAGACGATCCCGGCGAACGAGGCGAACAGGCCGGTGACCACGAACAGCACCAGCTTGATCCGGCGCACCCGGATCCCGGCGAAGTACGCGGCCTCCTCCTGCGAGCCGATGGCGTACAGGGAGCGGCCGAACCCGGTGGCGTGCAGGACCACGGCGGTGGCCACGGCGAGCACGGCGAACAGGGCGATGGGGTACGGGACGAACGTGCCGGGCACGTTGTCCTGCGTCCACTGCGCGTAGGTGGAGGGGAACTCGGTGACCGCCTTGGTGCCGAGCACCACGGAGGCCAGGCCCCGGTAGAGGGTGAGGGTGCCGATGGTGACGGCGAGGGAGGGCAGGCCGACCTTGGTGACCAGCCAGCCGTTGAGCAGCCCGCCGAGCACGCCGACGGCCAGCACCACGGGGACGATCGTCTCGAACGCCCAGCCCGCGTCCCACAGGTGGCCCACCAGCGAGCTGGACAGGCCCAGCATCGACGCCACGGACAGGTCGATCTGCCCGGCGACGACCAGCAGGGTCATCGGCAGCGCGATCAGGGCCACCTCGGCCATGTCGTTGAGCGCGAAGGACAGGTTGCCGGAGCTGGTGAAGTCGCCGGTGGTGCCGGCGCCGGTGACGAAGACGGCGACCAGCAGGATGCCGACGGCGACGTCCCAGCGCAGCAGGCCGCCCGCCTCGAAGGAGGGGCCGGGCTTCGCCTTCCCCCCGGCGGGGGCGGCGGCGGGTTCAGGCGCCATTGCCATGGCGGGCGCTCCTCTTCCTCAGGGCGCGGGTCATGCGCACGTTCACGATCCGGTCCACGCTGATGGCGGCGAGCAGCAGCGCGCCGGTGATGGCGTCCTCCCAGAAGGAGTCGACCTTCAGCACGACCAGGGCGCTGCCGATCGTGGTCAGCAGCAGGGCGCCGAGCGCCGCGCCCCACACCGTGCCGATGCCGCCGGTGATGGCGACGCCGCCGACGACGACGGCGCTGACCACGGTGAGCTCCCAGCCGCGGGCGTTGTCGGCGACGACGGTGCCGAAGCGGGCCAGCCACAGGGCGCCGGCGAACCCGGCGATGGAGCCGGAGATGATGTACGCGGTGAGGACCCGGCGGCGGATCGGGACTCCGGCGAGGCGGGCGGCGTCCGGGTTGGAGCCGATCGCGTACAGCTCCCGCCCGCTGCGGTAGGAGCGCAGGTACCAGGCGACGGCGACCAGCACCGCGGTGGAGATCAGCGCCAGATAGGGGATGCCGAGGACGCTGCCGCTGCCGAGGTCGAGCACGCCGCCGGGCACCTCGGAGGCGCTGATCTGCTCGCCGTGGGCCCACCAGTGGTCGATGCCCTGGATGATGTAGAGCATCCCGAGGGTGACCACCAGCGCCGGCACCCGGCCGAAGCTGACCAGGAACCCGCTGACCAGGCCGCACACCGCGCCGATGGCCAGGCCGAGCAGCATCACCAGCAGCACGTTGCGGTCGGTGCCCGCGGCGAACTTGCCGCAGGCGAACGCGGACAGGCCGACGACGGAGCCGACGGACAGGTCGATGTTCCTGGTGACCACCACCACGGTCTGCCCGACGACGAGCAGCACCAGGATGGACGCGTTGAGCAGCAGGTCCTTGACGCCCTGCTCGGACAGGAACCGGTGGTTGGCGAGGTAGGTGCCGAGGATCAGCAGCACCAGCGCGCCGGCGATGCTGATCTCCCGGGCCCGGAAGACGGTGTCCACCAGCGACCTGGCCGAGCGGCTGTCGGAGCCGGGCGGCGCGGCGGGTTGCCGGAGCGTCGCGGTCATGCCGCCCTCCTGTCGTCGGCCCGGCCGGTGGCCGCCGCCATCACGGTCTCCTCGGTGGCCAGGTCCCGGGGGATCTCGGCCACGAGCCGCCCCTCGTGCATGACGAGCACCCGGTCGGCCATGCCCAGCACCTCGGGCAGGTCGGAGGAGATCATCAGCACGGCGAGTCCGTCGGCGGCGAGCGAGGACAGCACGCGGTGCACCTCGGCCTTGGTGCCGACGTCGATGCCGCGGGTGGGCTCGTCCACGATCAGCACGGACGGGTCGGTGGCCAGCCACTTGGCCAGCACCACCTTCTGCTGGTTGCCGCCGGACAGGACGTGGACGCTGTCGGACAGGCGGTTGTACTTCAACTGGAGGCGGGCGGCCCAGTCGGCGGCGCGCCCCCGCTCCAGGGCCCGGCGCACCAGCCCGCCCCGGCCGAGGGTGCCGAGCCCGGTCAGCCCGATGTTGCGCTCGATGGACATCTCCATCACCAGGCCGCGCTGCCTGCGGTCCTCGGGGACGAGGGCGACGCCCGCGTCCATCGCCGAGGTGGGCGAGCCCGGCGGGAGCCTCCTGCCCGCGACGTGGACCTCGCCCGCGTCCGCCCGGTCCACACCGAACACCGCCTGCGCCACCTCGGAGCGGCCCGCGCCGACCAGCCCGGCCAGCGCCACGATCTCGCCCCGCCGCACCTCGAAGGAGACGTCCCGGAAGACGCCCTCCCGGGTCAGGCGGCGCACCGAAAGCGCGACCTCGCCGATCTTCGTGGCCTGCTTCGGGTACAGCTCGTCCAGGTCGCGGCCGACCATGCGGCGCACCAGGTCGTCCTCAGTGAGCCCGGCGACGGGCTCACTGGCGATCCAGCGGCCGTCGCGCAGGGTGGTGACGCGCTGGCACAGCCGGAAGATCTCCTCCAGGCGGTGCGAGATGAACAGCACCGCGCAGCCCTCGGCGCGCAGCGCCTCCACCACGGAGAACAGCCGGGCCACCTCGCTGCCGGTGAGGGCGGCGGTGGGCTCGTCCATGATCAGGACCTTGGCGTCGAAGGACAGCGCCTTGGCGATCTCGACGATCTGCTGGTCCGCGATGGACAGGCCGCGGGCCGGGCGGTCGGGGTGGAGGGTGACGCCGAGCCGCCGCATCAGGGCCTCGGTGGCGGAGCGCACCGCGGCGTGGTCGATGCGGCGGGCGGAGCGCAGGGGCTGGCGGCCCATGAAGATGTTCTCGGCGATGGACAGGTCGGGGAAGAGCGTCGGCTCCTGGTAGATGACTGCGATCCCGGCGTCGCGGGCGTCGCCCGGGCCGTGGAAGGTGACCGGGTGGCCGTTCAGCAGGATCTCGCCGGTGTCCGGCCGGTGGACCCCGGCCATGGTCTTGATCAGGGTGGACTTGCCGGCCCCGTTCTCCCCGGCCAGCGCGTGCGCCTCCCCGGCGTGCAGTTCGAGGGAGACGTCCCGCAACGCCCGTACCGCGCCGAAGGACTTGCTCACGCCGCGCAGTGCCAGGACGGGTGCCCGGGCGGTGTCGGACTGGTTCATGGTGGGGCTCCTCATGGGCCTGCCTCGGAGGTCGCCATGACAGTGGGTGGGGTGGTGGGACTTGGTGGTGGCACTCGGGGTGCCGCCGTGGTGGTGGTGTGGTGCCGTGGTGGGGCGATGCTGTGGTGGGGCGATGCTGCTGTGAGCTGCGGAAAGAAGTTCAGTGAAAGGATTCAATGCCGGTTTCCGGGACGTTAAGCGGCGGCGAAAGGGCGCGTCAAGGGGTCTGGCGGCGAAAGTTGCGAAGCGAAGGCCACGGTTCGGCCACGCTGCGGGAAGTCCGCACGACGCCGCTCGGGAGCGTTGACGGCGAACGGGTTGCCCTCTACCTTGCCCCGCTTGTGAAACGATTCACCCGGGGTGGGTGAGCGGGGTGTCGGTGGGGGCGGCCGGGGCGGCCGGGGTGGGTGGCGGGGTGGCTGCCTGCGTGCGCTGGGGGGTGTCGCGTCGCACGGTGGCGTGGCGTTGGGGTGGGTGAGGCGGCGGTCGGGTGGGCCGGGTCCACCCACCCCGGCGGCACCCGGTCCGCCCCGCCACCACCTGCCTGGGCGCCACCCGCCCCAACAGCACGCGACCCGCCCGCCGCCCACCGCCCCGGTGGCATCCGGTCCGCCCCGCTGCCACGGGTGGCCTGGCGCCGGGCCGGTGGCCGCCGTTGGCGGAGGACGCGGGGGTGAGAGCGGGTTCTGGAGTGGGGTGACGCCCACGGGGCTCGGTGAGTGCGGGGGGCGAGTCGCTCGGCACCGTGCCGGCCGGGCGAAGCGCCTGCCGCTGGCGCGGATGCCCCGGGCGGGGCGGATGGCGCCGGGACGGGTGTGGTGGGGCGGGTGTGACCGCGTCTGTCTGATCTGCCGGGTGCTCCTCGCCGGGAGCGGGCGGGCCGTGCGCCCCGGCCGGTGCCGACGCAACGTCAAGTCGGGGCAAGTGCAACGGTGTTGTCCTGCCCGGGCTCTCTCCCGTGATCCGAACCCATGTCCCGCCCGTCTCCGGGAGGGCTGTCACAATCGCGGAAGTGCAGCGGGATCGGTGGAGGGAGTTCGGCGGTATGTCCGCGTCCAGGGGCGTGCTCACGGGCGACAGCCTGCGGGTGAAGGTCGTCGTTCAGCGGGTGCGGCTCGGGGGTGAGGAGTACCGGGTGATCAGCCCGGCCCGGCCGCTGCGGAACGCCGCGATCTACCAGACCGGCCACTCGTTCGACATGTATGTGGACCGGGCGGACGGCCACCGTGTCGGCGCCCTGTGGCTGCTCGCCGCGCGCTCGCCGCGGTCCCTGGTCCACCTTCCGATGCGGGCCACCGCGGGGATCGCGCCCGGGACGGCCTACGAGGACGAGGAGCCGCTCGACCTCGTGCTGGCCCACCGGGCGGTGCAGTTCCGCCCGTCCCGCTGGAAGCGACTGCGGGAGCGCCTCGCGGCCGGTAACGCTCCACGTGAGCTGCGCACCGCGGGCGTTCCGGAGCGCGACCTGGCCGGCGGCGCCGAGGAGATCGCCTACGCGGCCCCCAGCGACCCGGTGCGCCCCAACCTGCTGCGCCAGCACATCCACGCCAGGACCCTGTTCCTGACCGGGTGCTCGGGGGCCTTCCGGCAGGCCGCGGCGCACATCTTCGCCGTCACCAGGGACGGTCCCCCCGCCGCTGCCGCCGAGCGGCGCCTGTACATCTCCGGCGCCTGCAACTACCACGTCTGCCGCAGCCTGTACCACTGGTCCGACCTGGAGGCGCACGACTGGGAGCAGATCCATGTGGAGTTCTGCCCCACGTGGTCACGGTGAGACGGGCCGCGCGGGGGCCGGTGCTCCCCGGCGGGGTCCCGTGGGCGGCGCCGAGGGATCGCCCGGGGTCAGCGGCCGCCGGTCACCGGACGGTCCGCGGGTGGGCGTCGGTGCTGCCGTCCGCGCGGGTCGCGGTGCCCAGCACCTGGCCGCGTTCGGTGACGCCCAGGCCCTGGCCGGTCACGTAGTCCTCCGGCACCCCGAGGTCGGCCATCCGGGCGTGCTCGTTGAGGTCCTGACGCCGTAGGGCCGCGGGACGTCCAGCGCCCGGGGCGTGCCGCGGTCCCGGAGCGGCAGCGGGCGGGTGCCGTCGGCGGTGGTCTCGGTGCCGGCCACCCGGCGGCGGCCGCGACGGCGGGGCGGGCACGGGGAGCTTTCGCGAGGGGACAACCGGATTGTTCGATCCCTGTCGCGGCGGAGTGCCCACCTTGGCCGGAACGGGAGACCGGGGCGATGAGGGGCCGGGGTGACGCACGCGGCGAAGGACGGCGACAGAGGAGTGATCGGTTCCACGGCTTTTACCTGCGCGGAACTCAATCCATCCCCAAGGAAAAACAGCCGGTGACAGCGACCCGGCCGCACTCATACCGTCGTGCGGTCAAGAATTCGAGGGTTAGCCCTTTTCGGCGCACCTCCCTCCACGGTCGAGTCAGCGTTATGCAGATCACATGACGCACAAAAGTCCTGGTCAGGGCTTACTGATGAAACCGTGTTCCCTTGTGCGCGAATTTGCGCGCTTTCTGCGCGAGGCATTCCCAAAGGGGCACGGGGCGGCTCGCTCAGGCGCACGGGCGGGGTCCGCGAACTCACCGCACATGGTGTTGATCACCCCGCCTGGACCACCTGACCTGCGATGATGTAGAGGACGGAGCGCATGGCGCGGGCTCTTACCACGCGACAAACCCCTGCGGAAGCGTTTCACCGTTTTCACCCCAGGCGCGCCCGCGACCGGATACGTAAAACGCAGAAACGATCTGCGCAGCGCGGAGGTCGGCCGGTCGGTGGAATTGGCGTCAGGGAGGCCGCAGGTTTTACGCTCGGCGAGCGGACGACCCCGGCTCTCGACGGCTCACCAACCGCGCCGGGGCCCCGCTTTCCACAGAACGAAACAAAGGACATCAATGTTCGATTTCCTTGCTCGCCGCGGCGCCGGACGCCCGAAAAAGCGTCGAAGCCGCCGCCCGAACGATAACAACCAGCACCGCCGACCGGTAGGTGTTCCCCGGCGAGTCAACAGGGGCCGCGGTGGCGCCTCCGCCGGCTTCGTGGCCGTGCCGGCGCTGGGCGTGGTCCTCGTCTGCCACCCGCCGCAGACCCCCGCCGAGCCGCTGCCCCTGCTGGCCGCGTCGGCGGTGTCGATCGCTCTGACCTGGTGGCACCACCGCGAGGGCGGACGCGCCGGCTGAGCCCCGCCCGGGGCCGGCCACCCGCGCCGGCCCCGGTTCCGGCCCCCGCGGGCGGCGGCCCGCGGCGGGCGTGGACGGAAAGTCTGCATCCTGCCGTTCCGTCGCACACCCGTCCTCCCCTTCGCCCTTTTCGTCACGCACACCCCACGCAGGGAAGGGACACCACGGTGACGTTCGCCGCAACGCCGGCTGTCTGCGGACACTGCGGACAGCCCCTCTCCGTCCGCGAGGAGCCCAGGGGAAGGCCCGTCGAGTACTGCGACTCCCGGTGCCGGCAGGCCGCCCACCGCGCCCGCAGGAACCGCGGGGCCCTCGCCGCGGCGCCGCCACCCGGGGACTCCCTCGACGCGCGGGTGCTGGAGCTGGCGCACGACCTCCAGGACGACGTGCGCAGGCTCGTGCAGGGCCTGTCCGGCGAGGAGACGTCCGCGCTCGACCACGTGGCCGGGATAGTGGCCATCGGCCAGCGTGTGCAGAACCTGACGGGAGGGCTCGTCGCCCGGGCCCGCCGCGAACGCCACACCTGGGAGCAGCTCGCCAGGGAGCTGCGGATCAGCCCGGAGACCGCCAGACGCACCTACCGGGCCGCCGTGATCCAGCGCATGCTGCACCACCCGCAGGGCCCGGCCGCTCCCGACCCCGGGCGCCCCTGGATCGGCGAGCAGGAGCCCACGACCGACGACCCACGCCCCCTGACCACGGAGAGCGAGACCGAGATGACCCACGAACCGGAAGCGCCCACCGGCGCCCTGCTCACCAACCACCTCGCGCCCGTGCTCGCGCAGTTGCACCGCCGCTCCGGCCTCTCCCTGCGCACCGTCGGGCAGCGCGCCGGCGTCTCGCCCTCCCACCTCTCCCGCATCCTGGCCGGCCACAGCCTCCCCAGTTGGGAGGTGACCGAACGGCTCGCCCACGCCTACGGGGCCGACCTGGAGGTGCTGCACCGGGTGTGGGGGGCCGCCAGGGTGCACGCCGCCACGGCCGCGACGAAGGCGGGCCCCGCCGAGGGGGCCGGCAGGTAGACCGGGGCGTGCGGGCCCTCACCCGCGCGGGCGGGCCCGGCCGGTGCGCGCCGGGCGGACTGCACCGGCGCGCGGCGCGGTGTGTGAGCGTCCCCGGCCGGGGCACCCGGGCGGACGGAGGCCGGCCGGTGGCAGGAGGAGGGCGGTGGCGTGCGGACGGAGATGCCCTCCGGGGCGCGCGGCGGTCACGCGGACGAGCTGCGCCGCGCCGCGCGGGAGGCGTTCGGCTGGAGCGAGCTCACCGCGGAGCAGCTCGACGCGATGCAGGCGCTGCTCGCGGGCCGGGACGTGCTGGTGGTGATGCCGACGGGCGCCGGGAAGTCGGCGGTCTACCAGGTGCCGGCGCTGGTGCTCGGCGGGCCCGCCGTGGTGGTGTCTCCGCTGATCGCCCTCCAGCGCGACCAGGTCGAGGGGCTGCGGGCCAGCGGCGCGCCCGACGCCGTCGCGGTGAACTCCGCGCAGCCGGAGTCGGCCACCGAGCAGGCGTGGCGCGCGGTGCGCCGCGGGGACGCGGAGTACCTGTTCCTGACGCCGGAGCAGCTCGCCAAGGAGGGGGTGCCGGAGCGGCTGCGCGCCCTGCGGCCGTGCCTGTTCGTCGTGGACGAGGCGCACTGCGTCTCCGCCTGGGGGCACGACTTCCGGCCCGACTACCTGCGCCTCGGCGAGGCGGCCGAGCGGCTGGGGCGGCCGCCCGTGCTCGCGCTGACGGCGACCGCCGCGGCGCCGGTCCGCGAGGACATCGCCGAGCGGCTGCGCATGCGGGACCCGCACGTGGTCGCCACCGGGACGGACCGGCCCAACATCCACCTGGGTGTGCGCACCTTCACCGACGACGCGGACAAGCGGCGGGCGGTGCGGGAGTGGACGGCGCGCGCGGCGGGTCCCGGCATCCTGTACACCGCCACCCGCAAGGACGCCGCCGCCCACGCGGCCGGGCTGCGCGAGCGGGGCGTGGACGCCGCGCCGTACCACGCGGGAATGAAGGCCGCGGAGCGGCGCCGGGTGCACGACGGCTTCCTCGGGGGCAGCCCCGCCGTGGTGGTGGCGACGTCCGCGTTCGGCATGGGCATCGACAAGCCGGACGTCAGGTTCGTCGCCCATGCCTCGGTGCCGGAGTCCCTGGACACCTACCACCAGGAGATCGGCCGGGCCGGCCGGGACGGGGACCCGGCCCGCGCCGTGCTGTTCTACCGCTCGCAGGACCTGGGCCTCCAGAAGTTCCTCACCGCGCGGACCCTGGACGCCGAGGCGCTTGAGCAGGTGATGGCGGTGCTGCTCGGGCACGGCGGCGCGGTGACCCGGCGGCTGCTGGCCGAGCGGTGCGGCATCCCCGCCCGCAGGGCGTCCGTGCTGGTGGACCTGCTGCGGGAGGCGGGTGCCGTCGACACCGGGGGCCCGGGCCGCCGGGTGCGGGCGCTGCCCGGCGCGACCGCGGCGGACGGCGCGCGGGGCGCCGCCGAGGTGTTCGAGCGGCGCCGCCGCCTGGAGCGCTCCCGTGTCGAGATGGTGCGCGGCTACGCGGAGACCCTCACCTGCCGCCGCCGGTTCCTGCTGGGCTACTTCGGCGAGCAACTGGACGAGCCGTGCGGCCGGTGCGACGTCTGCGAGCACGGGAGCCCGCGCGAGCAGGAGCCGGCCCCTGAGGCCGGCACCGGCGGCCCGTACGCCCCGGGGGCCCGGGTGCGGCACCGGGAGTGGGGGGCCGGCACGGTGATGCGGGTGGAGGAGGACCGGGTCACCGCCCTGTTCGAGCAGGTGGGGTACCGGACGCTGTCCCTGGCGGCCGTGCGGGAGCACGACCTGCTGCACGGCGGGGAGGGCGAGGGCTGAACGGCGCCCCCGGCGCGGCGTCACACCGGGGCCAGCGCGCGGGCCACCGTCCGGAGCAGCTCCGGCGCCGTGCCGCTGAACTGCGGGTACAGGCGCAGCGCCAGCGTCCAGGCGTCGGGGCGGCCGGAGAGGTGCTCGTGTATCAGCGCCGCCAGCTCCCGCCGGGCCTGTTCACCGGACGGGCCGGCCAGCGCGGGGCCGAGCGCGAACCGGGCCGGCCTGCCGTGGCGGAGCAGGTCGCCCGGGTCGAGCAGACCGCGGCGCACGGCCGGCGCCACCCACGGCACGCCGTCCCCCGGCGCCGACAGCGCGACGGAGCCCAGGACCTTCGCCGCGGGCTCGCCCCGCTCCAGCCGGCCGAGCGCCCGCTGCTCGGCGCGGGTCATCCTGGCGACGCCCTCGCGCAGCAGCCACGGGCAGCCGTCCATGCGGGCCAGCTCCGCCAGGCGGTCCTGGGTCAGCGGGCTGCGCTGGTGCTCGGCGAGCAGCTCCGCCCAGTCCAGCTCGTAACCCTCGGCGAGCAGGCGCTCGACGGGGTCGCCGCCGGACTGGCGGATCCGCCGGGCCAGTTGCCTGGTCGAGCCCGCGTCCTTCACCAGCTCCCGCAGTCTGGCCAGGGCGGCGTCCCAGTCGGGATCCGCGAGCAGGTCGAGGACGGTGGTGCGCACCTTGTCCGCGAACCAGTACGGGATCTCCTCCTTCAGCCCCTCCGGGCCGCGCCGCTCCCACCTGCCGAGCAGCATGCGCCACTGGAGGTGTTGGGCGCTCATTTGAACGGAGCCCAGGACGGCGGCGGTCATCGCGGGGTCGCCCGCGGCGGCCCACGGCGCCAGCCACACCTTCTTGTCGCGCCTGCCGTTACCGGCCAGGGCGGCGGCGGCCTCCGCGTCGACCGGCAGCCGCCCGGCGCGGCCGGGGGTGAAGGGGGCGCCGGTGACCAGGGCCAGGCGCTGCTCCCAGGTGGCGTGGCGCTGGTGGACCAGGCCGGCGTTGACCGCGGGGTCGTCCAGCCCGGCCAGGGCGGTGACGGCCTCGGCGGGCAGTCCGGGGCGGCGGGCCAGCAGCCCGCGCGGCCGGGGGTCCGGGTCGGCCAGGGCGAGCTCCAGCCAGCGCGGGCGCCAGGTGCCGAGCACCAGCAGCTCGTAGGCGGTGAGCCCGTCGGTGTGCCCGAGCAGGCGCCACTGGACCTCGGGGTCGGCCGAGTCGAGCACGGTGAGGAAGGCGGCCCTGGTGCCCTTGGGGACGGGGGTCTCGGTGAACGCGGGCCGCTCCGCGGGCTCGGGCCAGGGGCCTTCGCCCTCGCCCTTGGCGGCGCGGGCCACCGCGTCGTCCAGCAGGTCGGCGACCGAGCCGCGGAACCGCGACAGCCTGCGGCGCAGCACCCGCCAGGGCGCGACGCGGTCCCCGAACCGCTCCGCGAGCAGGGCGCAGAGCGCGGCGCGGAACTCCGCCCGGGCGGCCTCCTCCGGGCTGCCGGGCAGGGCGGGGCCGCGGACCGCCTGGAGCACGGCGGAGGCCGGGCGGGCCCGCAGCAGGGCGGGGCCCTCGACCGTGCGGCCGAGGCTGGTGCGGACGACGGCGGCGAGCAGCGCGGGGGACGACGCGGTGGGCGGCAGCGCGTCCAGGAAATCCGCGGGCACCGGGGCCGTCCGGTGCGCGAGGAGTTGCTCGGGCCGCGGGTGGGCGGCGCACCACACGGGGAGCAGCCACCGCGGGCAGTCCTCGCGGGCGGCGAGCGCCTCCACCGCGTGGGGCGGGAACGGCCGGTCGGTGTGGGCGCGGTGCAGGGCGGGCCAGTCCAGGGTGTCGCGCAGGGACAGGCCGGTGCGGGCCCGCGCCGCCGTGGCGCAGTGGTACAGCTCCTCCACCGCTCCGGCGGTGCCCTCGGCGTCCTCCACCGCCGCCCGCAACCGGGCGGCGCCCGAGGGGTCACGCAGGGCCGCCGCGCCCTGCTCGGCGGCGTCACCGAGCGCGCCGCGCAGGGCGGGCTGCGCCAGGACGGCGGCCAGTTCCCCCGGGCCCCCGTGGGTGAGCAGGGACAGCAGGGCGCGCAGCTTCTCCGCGCGGGTGAGCTCCTGCCCCGTCACGTCCTGTTCCAGGGCGTGGCGGACCAGGCGGGGGAAGGGCGAGACCACGGCCGCGCGCAGGGCCGGCGGGTAGGCGGTCCGCTTCGCCCGGTCGTGGAGCAGGTGCTCCACCGCGCCGGTCCGCGCGGTCCACCGCTCGTCCGCGGGGTCGGCGGCGGCCAGCAGCGTCCGCAGCTCCGGCAGGGTCCAGCGCGCGGACCGCAGTGCGAAGGCCGCCACCTGGGGGCTCCCCGACCGGGCGAGCCGGGCCCGCACCGCCGGTGTGCCGGTCCTGGCGTCGAGCAGCGCCTCCAGCCGCGGGCCGCCCTCGGCCGCCACCGCGTCCACCAGCGGGGGCGGCACGGGCGGGCCGGCCGCTTCGAGGAACGGGCCGAGCGCGTCCGCCGCCCGGTCCAGCAGGGCGCGCACGTCCTGCCCGGTGGCGTGCTCCAGCAGCAGCCCGGCGTCGGCGCGGTGCGTGGTGTCAGCGGCCATGCGGCGGCAGCCCCCCGTCGTCGATGGTGTTCCCTCGACTCCGCACAGTAGCGGCGGGGTACGACAGTGCCTCCCGGGGGGCGGGCCCTCGGGCGGCCGGGCCGCGCCCGTGTGCGGCGGGGCGCGGTGGCCGCCGCGCCCCGCCGCCGGGGGTCGCCCCGGGTCAGGGGACGATCTGGAGCAGGCGGTTCGGCGTGCCGGACCCCGGGTTGCCGATCTTGCCGAGCGCGGCGCCCCCGATCAGGGCGCTCGCCACCTGGGGCGGGGTGGCGCCGGGGTGGTTGGCCAGGTACACGGCCGCGGCCCCGGCGACGTGCGGCGCCGCGAGGGAGGTCCCGGACAGGGTGTTGGTGGCGGTGTCCGAGGTGTTCCAGGCGGAGGTGATGTTGGTGCCCGGGGCGAACATGTCGATGACGCTGCCGTAGCTGGAGAAGTTGGCCCGCTGGTCGGTGGGGGTGCTCGCGGCCACGGTCAGCGCCTCGGCCACCCGGGCGGGCGAGGAGCCCGAGGCGTCGCTGTTGGAGCCCCCGGCGGCCACGGCGTAGGTGACCCCGGAGGCGATGGAGTTGCGTACCGCCTGGTCCAGCGCGGTGTTGGGGCCGCCGCCGATGCTCATGTTGGCGACGGCGGGCTTCCTGGCGTTCCGGGTGACCCAGTCCACGCCCGCGATGACGTCGGCGATCGTGCCGGAGCCGTTGTTGTCCAGCACCCGCACGGCGACGACGTCCGCCTTCTTGGCGACGCCGTGCACGGTGCCCGCGACCACGCCCGCCACATGGGTGCCGTGGCCGTTGCCGTCCTGCGCGGTGGTGTCGTCGTCGACGAAGTCGGGGCCGTTCGAGGCGCGGCCGGAGAACTCCTTGTGGGTGATGCGCACGCCGGTGTCGATGACGTAGACGGTGGCGCCCATGCCCGCGCTGTCGGGGTAGACGTAGGTGCCGTTCAGCGGGAGGGACGGCTGGTCGATCCGGTCCAGGCCCCAGGGGGCGCCGGTCTGGGTGGCCAGGGCGTGGACGCGCTGGTCCTGCACCACCCGGTCGACCTCGGGGTCGGTGGCGAGACGCCTGGCCTGCGCCTCGGTCAGCCGGGCGGAGAAGCCGCGCAGGGCGGTCGAGTAGGTGTGCTCCGCGGTGCCGCCGTACTCGGCGGCGAGCCGGTCGCCGGCCGCGCGGGCGTCGCGGGCCGCGGTGTCCTGGTCGAGGACGACGATGTAGCTGCCCGGCACCGCGCCGGGCGCGTGCGCGCCCTCGACGGTGCCCTCGGCGGGTGCGGCGTTCGCGGGCAGCGCGAAGGCCGCCAGGCACACGGCGGCCGCGGCGATCGACGCCGCGGCCGCGCGGTGGGCCCTGGTGTGCCGTCTGGATCCGGTTCTCTCTGCCATCTGCGCAGATCCTCCTCATCGCCGGGTGGGGCTCGTGGGTGGTGCGGCAGGAGCGGAAACCGTGCACCACGTAGCGTCCCCGAGCGGCGCGCGCCGCGCCATACCGCCCTCCCCCGGCGGCCCGCCGGCGCGCGGCGGGGCGCCCGTGCGCGCCGGGTGCCGCGGGTGGTCGCGGGGGCGGCCGGTGTCGGACCCCTCCCCTACCGTCGGGACCATGACGACGAGCACCAATCCCCTGGTCTCGCTGGCCGCCGACCCCTCGGGCCGCTCCCTGGGCCTGGCCGGGCTCGGCCTGCCGTCCGGCACGTTCTTCACCGAGACCCTCGGCGGCACCTGGCCCGAGCCGCTGCTGTGGCGGTCGGACGAGCCGGCCGGCGCGGACAGTTGGGCCCGGCTGCTCCCCGCGCGGGAGAGGGCCGGTCTGTACCCGGTGCTCCTCGGCGGGGAGGACGGGGAGCCGTGGCACATGGAGCTCGCGCCCGAGCTGGCCGGCGAGCCGGACGGCCACGACGGCGTGGCCGTGCTGGAGCGGTGGTGGGCCCAGCGCGTCGCGGCCGGCGGCGGGCAGGCGCCGTTCGGCACCCGCTGGCCGGGCCCGGCCGCGGCGCCGCCGTCGCCGTCGCCGGGGGAGGCTCCGGACGCGGTGGCCGCCCGGGTCGCGGGGGCGCTGGTGGACTTCCGGGCGCTGTCCGCTCCCCGGGTGGGCCTGATACCGGCCCGGCGCGGCGCGGACGTGCTGGCGGCCGTCGGCTGGACGGGCCCGCTCAACTACGGCAACGACGCCGCGCCGTTCAGCGCGGTGCTGCGCTCCTGGGAGGACCGGTTCGGGGCGCGGGTGGTGGCGCTGGAGTCCGATGTGCTGCACCTGGCGGTGCCGTGCCCGCCGCGGACGGTGGCTCAGGCGCTGCCGATCGCCGCCGAGCACTTCGCGTTCTGCCCGGACAACGTCTGGCAGGGCGGTGGCGGCCTGGTGCGCTACGCCGAGCAGAACCTGCTGGGCAAGCGGCACTGGTCGTTCTGGTGGGACTGAGGCCTCTGGTGGGACTGAGGCCGGGGCCGCGGGGGCCGGGAGCGGTGGCGCAGGGGCCGGACGGGGCGGGGCGCATGTTCACCCGGACACCTCAAGGATGAGCGCATCATCCTATGGCCATATTGATATGTTTTGCCCGATTCTGCCGCCTCTCCCCGACCTCCGCGCTCCCCCGTGAGGATCCCCATGGCAACACAGGTCACCCCCACACCCAAGATCCACCACGACGGCCAGGCGCGGCAGCCCGCGCAGGTGCCGATCGACATCGCCGGCGGCGGCCAGTCCCTCGCCCTGCCCGACTCCACGATCCGCAACCACGCCTTCGTCGTGCGGGGCCTGGGCTACGTCCCGGAGTCGAAGCTCAGCACCGGGCTGTTCGGCCGGATGTTCCGCGAGCTGGAGGCGTACATCCCCGACGCCGAGCGGATCAGGGCGATCGCGGAGCGGATGGCCGAGCCCGCGCACCAGGACCCGGCCATGGGCGACGGCCAGATCCCGGCCGGCTACACCTACCTCGGCCAGTTCGTGGACCACGACATCACCTTCGACCCCACCCCGCTCCTGGAGCGCTCCGACGACCCGGACGCCCTCACCAACTTCCGCACCCCGCGCTTCGACCTGGACTCGCTGTACGGGCGCGGCCCCGCCGACCAGCCGTACCTGTACCACCGCCCGCAGCCGGGTGCGCCGCCGCAGATGCTGATCGGCCGGGTGAAGGACACCGAGAACGAGTTCGACCTGCCGCGCAACGAGCACGGCGTCGCGCTGATCGGCGATCCGCGCAACGACGAGAACATCTTCGTCTGCGAGTTGCAGATGACGATGCTGATGTTCCACAACCGGGTCACCGAGTGGCTCCAGGACAACCCGCGGCACATCAGGGGCCACGAGACCGTCTTCGACGCGGCCCAGCGGCTGGTGCGCTGGCACTACCAGTGGATCGTGGTGCACGACTTCCTGCGGCGGGTCGTGGAGGAGGCGACCTTCCGCGACGTGCTGCGCCAGGAGCCGCTGATCCCCGGCGGCAGGCCGGTGGAGCAGGTGGTGCTGCGGTTCTTCTCCTGGGACCGCCAGATCTTCATGCCGGTGGAGTTCGCCGCGGCGGCCTACCGGTTCGGCCACTCGATGGTGCGGCCGCGGTACCGCCTGAACACGGTCGTCCCGGAGCTGCCCATCTTCACGCCGCAGTCCGCCCACGAGAACCCGCTCTCCCACTTCGGCGGGTTCCGGCCGCTGCCCGCCCAGTGGCAGATCGAGTGGGGCCGGTTCTTCGAGGTGGACGGCACCGGCCCGGAGCTCCAGCGCGTGCGCAGGATCGACCGGCTGCTCGCGCCGCCGCTGCTGGAGATGCCGCCCGAGCAGGCCGAGGGCATCAGGAACCTCGCCATGCGCAACCTCACCCGCGGGGCGCGGCTGGGGCTGCCGTCGGGCCAGGACGTCGCGGAGTTCATGGGCCTGGCGCCCCTCGGCGACCAGGAGCTCGACCTGCCGGGCGGCGGGCCCGCCCCGCTGTGGTACTACGTCCTGCGCGAGGCGGAGACGCGACAGGGCGGCATGCAGCTCGGCATCGTCGGGTCCCGCATCGTCATGGAGGTGTTCTGCGGCATGCTCCTGGCCGACCCGCAGTCGTACCTGCGCCGCGCGCCGGGCTGGCGGCCGGTGCTGCCGGGCGCCACGTCGGGCGACTTCACCATGCCCGACCTGATCAAGTTCACCGGCTTCGGCGTGGACCGGCCGGGCGAGCGGTGAGGCCGCGGGCCCGGGGCGCGGCGGTGCGCTCCCCGGGCCGCCGCCCGCCCCCGCGCGCCACGCGGGGGCCGGTGGGGTCACCAGGAGACGGTGCCGTCCCGCACCGGGACGCCGAAGTCCGGTGTCCCGTCCGCCTTCCAGTTCAGGCGCTGCACACGGGTGTGCCGGTTGGGGTCGTTCAGCGGGTCGCCGGTGATGTCCCGGTACTGGCGGGCGTGGTACACGAGGACGTCGGTGCGCCCGTCCTCGGCGACGGTGAAGGAGTTGTGCCCCGGCCCGTACTGGCCGTTGGCCTCGCTGCTGGTGAAGACCGGCACCGGACTCTTGCTCCAGGAGGCGGGGGCGAGCAGGTCGGCCGAGGCGGAGGCGGTGAGCAGGCCCAGGCAGTAGTTGCTGTCGGTGGCGCTCGCCGAGTACGTCATGAACACGCGGCCGTTGCGCTGGATCACCGACGGGCCCTCGTTGACCTTGAAGCCGCGGGTCTCCCAGTCGAGGGTGGGGACGGTGAGCCGCACCTGCGGGCCGGTGACGGTCCACGGGTTGGCCATCCGGGCCAGGTAGACGTTGGAGTTGGTGGCGATCCCGGGCTCCTGCTGGGCCCAGGCGAGGTAGCGGGTGCCGCGGTGCACGAAGGTGGAGGCGTCCAGCGAGAAGGTGTCCCACGCGGTGGTGATCCGCCCCTTCTCCGTCCAGGTGCCCGAGCGCGGGTCGGGGCCGGGGTTCTCCAGGACGTACATGCGGATGCGCCAGATGTCGTCGGCCCGCCCCGCGGCGAAGTAGATGTACCAGCGGCCGTTGATGTGGTGGATCTCCGGCGCCCAGATGTGGGCGCCCATCTCGCCGGTGGAGTGCCTGCGCCACACCACCTTCTCGCTCGCGCTCGCCAGCCCCTGGATGGTGGAGGCCCGCCGCACGACGATGCGGTCGTACTCGGGGACGGTGGCGGTGAAGTAGTAGTAGCCGTCGGTGTGGCGCACGATGTGGGGGTCGGCGCGCTGCCTGACCAGCGGGTTGGTGTACGTCGCCCGCGGCGCGGCGGTGGCGGCGGCCGCCCGCGCGGTGCCGGGCAGCGCGGCGGCCACGGCCAGGGCGGCGGCGCCCTTGGCGACCTGACGGCGCGTGGGACGTCCGGTGCGGCTCATCGGAGCTCCTGTCGTCGGCCCGGGAGGACCCGGGGAAGCGCGACCGACTGTCAGTAACTGATCGAATTTGTTCGGATGTTAGAGGTTCCGCGGAAGGCAGGCCATACTTCGGGCGTTCGAACATCGCCGAACGTCCTCGCCGTCCCCACGGCGACGCCGAACGCCCGTCCCTGTGCTGCCGAGGTGCCATGTCCGCGATCAGCGTCCTGGTGTTCACCCGGACCACCGACTACCGCCACGAGTCCATCCCGCACGGCGTCGCCGCCTTCCGCGAGCTCGGCGACACGGCGGGCTTCTCCGTGGAGCACACCGAGGACCCCGCGGTCCTCGCCGACCGGCTCCCCGCGCAGCGGGCCGTGGTGTTCCTGTCCACCAGCGGCGAGGTGCTCACCGGCGAGGCGCGCGAGGCGCTGCGGCGGCACGTCGGCACGGGCGGGGGCTTCCTGGGCGTCCACGCCGCCGCCTGCACCGAGTACGGCTGGCCGTGGTACGGCGAGCTGGTCGGGGCGTGGTTCGACCGGCACCCCGAGCTCCAGCCGGGCGTGGCCGTCGTCGAGGACCGGGACCACCCGGCCACCGCGCACCTGGACGCCACCTGGCCGTTCACCGACGAGTGGTACGACTTCCGCACCAACCCGCGGGGCCGGGTGCGGGTCCTGGCGAGCGCCGACGAGAGCACCTACGAGGGCGGCCGCATGGGCCGGGACCACCCGCTGGTGTGGTGCCGCGAGGGCGAGGCGGGCGCCGGCCGGTCCTTCTACACCGCCCTCGGGCACGCCCCCGAGGCGTACCGGGACCCCGCCTTCCGCCGCCATCTGCTGGGCGGGCTGCGCTACGTGGCGGGGCTCGACGGCTGACGGGGAGGCGGCGCCGGGCGCGGGCCGGGCAGACGGGGGGCGCGTCGCGGGGCCCTTCGGGGTGGCACGATGCGGTGCGTGCCCCGGATCACCGTGAACGACGTGGAGCTGCGTGTCACCGATGACGGCGCGGGGTCCGCGCTGCTGCTGGTGCACGGCTGGGGCGGTGATGGCGGGGAGTGGGCGCCGCACGTGGCGGCGTGGGCGCCCCGGCACCGGGTGGTCGTGCCCGACCTGCGGGGCCACGGGCGCTCCTGCGCGCCGCCCGACGGCTACGGGCCGCGCGACTTCGCCCGGGACCTGGCGGCGCTGGTGCGCGTACTCGGCACGGGGCCCGTGGTGGCGGTGGGCCACTCCATGGGCGGCCAGGTCGTCAGCGCGCTCGCCGTGGAGCACCCGGCGGCGGTGCGGGCGGTGGTGGTGCTCGACCCGGCGTACGGCGTGGACGAGGCGGCGCTGGCCCGCGTCCCCGGGGAGCAGCGCGCGCTGCGCGGCGAGGGCGCCCGGTGGGCGTTGGGGTTCGTGCGGGAGGCCTTCCGGCCGGGGGCGCCGGAGCGGGTGGCGGCGCTGAGGCGGCGGCACGAGCGGCTGGTGGCGGCGATGGACGCGGAGGTGCTGGCCCGGTGCAGGGACGGGATGTACCTGGCCGCGGACGCGTTCGGGGCCCGCCCGGCGGCACGGGAGTACCTGGCGCGCCGCCGCTGCCCGGTCCTCGCGGTGTACTCGACACGGGCGGCGGCCGAGTGGGAGCGGGCGGGGCTCGCCCATCCCCGGTCCCGGGTGGAGGTGTGGGAGGACTGCGGGCACTACCTCCACGAGGAGCGGCCGGAGGAGCTGGTGGAGCTGGTCGACGGGTGGCTGGGCACGCTGGAGGGGTGAAGGCGGCGGCCGGGAGTGGGCGGCGGGCAGGAGTTCGTCGGGTGGTTCGTCCAAGGGTTGTCGATGGGGGCGTGTGGGCCTAGCCTGGCGCCTCGTCAGCGCGGCCACGGCACGGAGGGCAGATGACCGCGAAGCGGACGTCCCGGGACATACGAACGGCCAACCGGTACGCGGTGCTGCGCCACATCGTCGCCGAGTCCCCGGTCTCGCGCCGGGAACTGGCCGCGGCGACGGGGCTGAGCCTGGCGACGGTGGCGAACCTGGTCGGCGAGCTGCTCGACGCCGGGCTGCTGGTCGAGGTCGGCTACGAGGACTCCGACGGGGGGCGCCCGCGCGGCCTCGTCGCGCCGCTCGCGTCGGGAGGCGCGCTGATCGGCGTGGACGTGGCGGAGACCTATGTCCACGCCGAGCTGTTCGACCTGGCGCTGACCGTGCTGGCCCGCGCCGAGGTGGAGCTGCGGCCCGGCGAGCACGATCCGGCGCGGATCGTGGCGCACATCGCCGCCGCGGTGGAGTCGGTGGTGGAGCGGGCCGGGACGGACGCCGACCGGGTGCTCGGCGTCGGGGTGAGCATGCCGGGCATGGTGGACAGGGAGGGCGGCGTCTCGGTGTTCGCCGCCAACTGGGACTGGCACGGGGTACCGCTGCTCGGTCTGCTGTCCGGGCGCCTGCCGTACCCGCTGTACCTGGACAACCCGCTGCGGGCCTGCACCGTGGCCGAGCTGTGGTTCGGGGCCGCGCGGGGGCGCGGCGAGGCCGTGGTGGTCAACCTCGGCACGGGCGTGGGCGCCGGGCTCGCCATCGGCGGCGGCCTGTACCGGGGCGTGACCAACAGCGCGGGCGAGTGGGGCCACACCACGCTGGTGATGGACGGGCGGCTGTGCCACTGCGGCAACCACGGCTGCGTGGAGACGTACGTCGGCGCACCCGGCATCATGCAGAACCTCAGGGAGCTGATGCCGGACAGCCCGCTGCTGCACCCGGAGGACCAGACCGCCACCGTCGACGCGCTGGCGCGCGGGGTGGCCGAGGACGACCCGGTGGCGGTGAAGGTGGTGCGCGACACCGCCCGCTACCTCGGCGCGGCCGTGTCGGACCTGGTGAACCTGCTCAACCCGGAAGTGATCGTGCTGAGCAGTTGGGTCGCGGCCCGGCTGGGCCGGCCGCTGCTCGACGAGGTGCGGGCGGCGGCGGCCCGGCACGCGCTGCGCCGCCCGTACGCCGCCGTCGAGATCACCCTGTCCCCGATCCCGAGCAACCCTGTCAGCCTCGGCGCGGCCACCTTCGCCCTGGAGGGCGCGCTGGCCTCCGTCGGCCAGCGCCCGCCCACGAGGCAGCCCCGGCCCGGCGCCCAGGGTTGAGGCCCGCCGCGGCGGGCCGGCGGCGGGCACACCCTGGCCGGCGCTCCGTCCGCGGCCGGCCGCGCCCCGGGCCCGCCCCCGGCCGTGGGCCCGCCCGGTGGTGCGCCCGGGCGCGGCCGCCCGTCCGAACCCGGCCCGGCCCTCGCGGGAGCACGCCGTTCGCCCCGCCTCCGTCCCGCTCCCCGCCCCGTACGGCAGTTCGCGTGAAGAGGCTTCGTCCAACCCATTGTCGAAGTCCATTCGGATGACTATCGTCCAGCCGGGCGACACGAGTGAAGGAGCACGATGAGCACCTCCCCCGACACGGAACTGCCCTACTACGAGGACAGGTCGCCGGGCAGCGGCTCCCTGCCGCCGCGCGCGTGGTTCCCGGCGTCCGACGCGCCGAGGCTGACCCTGGACGGGACCTGGCGGTTCCGCCTGTCGCCGACCGCGACCGCCGAGGACGAGAGCTTCGCCCGGCCCGACTTCGACGACTCGGGCTGGACCGGCCTGGAGGTGCCCGCGCACTGGTGCCTGGAGGGCCACGGCGCGCCGATCTACACCAACGTCCTGTACCCGTTCCCCGTGGATCCGCCGCACGTCCCCACCGAGAACCCGACCGGCGACCACCGCCGCGTGTTCGACCTGCCCGACGACTGGCCCGCGCCGGGCGACGGCGAGACGGTGCTGCGCTTCGAGGGCGTGGAGTCCTGCGCCCGGGTGTGGCTCAACGGGCAGGAGCTCGGTGTGTTCAAGGGCAGCAGGCTGCCCCACGAGTTCGCGGTGGGCGCCCTGCTGCGGCCGAGCGGCAACGTGCTCGCGGTGCGGGTCCACCAGTGGTCCGACGGCAGTTTCCTGGAGGACCAGGACATGTGGTGGCTGCCCGGCATCTTCCGGGAGGTGACGCTGCTGCACCGCCCCGCGGGCTCGGTCGCCGACTTCTTCGTGCACGCCTCCTACGACCACCGCTCGGGGGAGGGCACCCTGCGGGTGGACTGCTCGCCCTCCGGCCGGGTCGCCGTGCCGGAGCTGGGCATCGACGTGGCCACCGGGCAGAGCGCGACCGTGCCCGTGGAGCCGTGGACCGCCGAGACCCCCCGGCTGTACGACGCCGAACTGGTCACCGACGGCGAGCGAATCCCGCTGCGCGTGGGCTTCCGCACCGTCGTGGTGGAGGACGGCGTGCTGAAGGTCAACGGCAGGCGGATCCTGTTCCGCGGCGTCAACCGGCACGAGTTCCACCCGGAGCGCGGCCGGGCGCTGGACGCCGAGACCATGCGGCAGGACCTGCTGCTGATGAAGCGGAACAACATCAACGCGGTGCGCACCAGCCACTACCCGCCGCACCCCGCCTTCCTCGACCTGTGCGACGAGCTGGGCCTGTGGGTGATCGACGAGTGCGACCTGGAGACCCACGGCTTCGTGGGCCTGGGCTGGCGGAACAACCCGGTGGACGACGAGCGCTGGACCCCGGCGCTGCTGGACCGGGCCGCGCGCATGGTGGAGCGCGACAAGAACCACGCCAGCGTGATCATGTGGTCGCTGGGCAACGAGTGCGGCACGGGGCAGGGCCTGACCGCGATGGCCCAGTGGATCCGCGAGCGCGACCCGGACCGGCCGATCCACTACGAGGGCGACCTGTCCTGCGACGACGCCGACGTGTACTCGCGGATGTACCCGCCGCACGCCGAGGTGGAGCTGATCGGACGGCGCGAGGAGGAGCCGCTCGGGGCGGAGGGCGGCCCCGGCGACGCGCAGCGCCCCGTCCGCCGGGACATCGGCGACCTCGCGGCCGCGGACGCCAGGCGGCGGAGGCTGCCGTTCATCCTGTGCGAGTACGGGCACGCGATGGGCAACGGGCCGGGCGGGCTGAGCGACTACCAGCGCCTGTTCGAGCGGTACGAGCGGTGCCAGGGCGGGTTCGTCTGGGAGTGGATCGACCACGGCCTCGTCCGGCGCACCGACGACGGCACGCCCTACCACGCCTACGGCGGCGACTTCGGTGAGGAGCTGCACGACGGCAACTTCGTCTGCGACGGGCTGCTGTTCCCCGACCGCACCCCCTCGCCGGGGCTCGTGGAGTACAAGAAGGTCATCGAGCCGGTCAGGATCGAGGGCGACGGCGAGGCGGGCACGGTGCGGGTCACCAACGGCCACGACTTCGCGGACACCTCGCACCTGACGTTCCGCTGGACGTACCAGGCCGAGGACGGCTCGGTCGCGCAGGGCGAGCTGAAGGTGCCGCCGCTCGCGCCGGGCGAGTCCGCCGAGGCGGAGCTTCCGCCGCGCCCGTACGACGAGGCGCACGGCGAGAGCTGGTGGACGGTGCGGGCCGTGCTCGCGCGGGACACCGCCTGGGCGGAGGCCGGTCACACGGTGGCGTGGGGGCAGGTCCCGGCCGTGCCCCGGACGGTGCCCGCCTTCACCCCGGCGTCCCCCGCGACCGCGGCGGCGCCGGAGCCCGCGGCCGGGCCCACGGGCGGCGGGTCCGCCGAGGTGGTCCTCGGCCCGGGGGTGTTCGACGCCGCGAGCGGTGCCCTGGTCCGGCTGGGCGGCATTCCCGTCACCGGGCCGCGCCTGGACGTGTGGCGTGCCCCCACCGACAACGACGAGGGCGCCCCCTGGCAGCCCGAAGCGCGCCTCGGGCCGATCTGGCGCGAGCTGGGCCTGCACCGGATGCGGCACCGGGTGGACGCGGTGGAGGCCGCGGACGGGGAGCTGGTGGTGCGCACGCGGGTGGCCCCCGCGGCCACCGACGCTGGGCTGCGCACCGTCTACCGCTGGGCCGCGGGCGACGCCGGGCGGCTGCGGCTGACGGTGTCCGTCACGCCGGAGGGCGAGTGGGACGTCCCGCTGCCCCGGCTCGGGCTGCGGCTCGGGGTGCCCGCGTCCCTCGACCGCGCCTGCTGGTTCGGCGGCGGACCGGGCGAGGCGTACCCGGACACCCGCTCCGCCTCCATGGTGGGCCTGTGGGAGCTGCCCGTGGACGCCATGCAGACCCCGTACGTGCGGCCGCAGGAGAACGGCGCCCGCGCGGACGTGCGCTGGGCGGTGCTCGGCGGCGACGGCGTGAGCCTGCGCGTGGAGGGCGAGCCGGTGTTCTGCTTCACCGCCCGCCGCTGGACCAGCGAGCAGCTCGACGCGGCCCGGCACCTCCCCGACCTGGTGCCGTCGCCGGACACGGTGTGGGTGAACCTGGACCACGGCCTGCACGGCATCGGCAGCCAGTCGTGCGGCCCCGGTGTGCTGCCCCCGTACCACCTGCACGCCTCCCCCGCGGAGTTCTCGTTCACCTTCTCGGTCGGAGCCGGGAGTTGACGGAAGCCCAGGACCGGGCGCGGGAGACCGTCGCCGTCCCGATGTTCAGCCGGACGGCGACGGTCGCCTCGTGCGTCGGCTTCGTGCTCATCGGCGCCCTCCAGGCGCTGTACGGCCCCGCGGTCCCGGCGCTGCGCGAGGAGTTCGGCCTGTCCCCCGCCGCGGCGGGGCTCGGCCTGAGCCTGCACTTCGTCGGCGGGGTCGCCGGGGTGCTGGCGTTCAACGCCATCCACGACCGGATCAGCAACCGGACGCTGCTCGGCACCTCCTACGGCCTGATGGCACTGGGCGGGGCGGGTTTCGCGTTCGCCCCGAACTGGCCGCTCGCGCTGGCCGCCGCCTTCCTCGGCGGCCTGGGCTTCGGCGGCATCGACTACGGCCTCAACCAGTTGTTCGCCGTCGGTTTCGGGGACCGCAGCGCCGCCATGCTCAACATCCTCAACGCGCACTTCGGCATCGGCGCCGTCCTGGCCCCCGCGCTGCTCGCGGTGCTGGGCCCGGACGACTACCCGTACGTCTTCGCGGGCTGCGCCGTGCTGTCGGCGGCGCTGATCGCCTGCACCCGGGGCGTGCGGCGGGGCACGGGGGACGAGCAGCAGGGGGGCGGCAGGGCCGCCGCCCCGGCGGGCCGGGTGGTGCTGTCCCCGATCCTGCTCGGCTTCGTCGTCCTGTACGTGCTCAACGTGGGCGTGGAGGCGGGCGTCGGCGGCTGGGAGCCCACGCACCTGGAGACGGTCGGCTACTCCTCGGCCGCCGCGGCGTCGGCGACGGCAGTGTACTGGCTGATGCTGACGGCGGGGCGGTTCCTGGTGGTGCCGCTGACGCTGCGCTGGTCGACCGAGCGGATCATCACCGTCTGCTCCGCCGGGATGACCGCGTGCCTGCTGCTGGCCACGATCCCCGAGGTGGCGCCGGTGGCCTACGCGGGTGTGGGCCTGTTCATCGCACCGGTCTTCCCCACGGGGCTGCCGTGGCTGCACCGGGCGGTGCCGAGGGCACGGCAGGCCGGCGCCTGGGTGATCGCCGCCTCCATGGTGGGCGGTGTGGCCGCGCCGCCCGCCCTGGGCGCGGGCATCGAGGGGGCGGGCATCGACGCCGTGCCCGTGCTGCTGACCGCGCTGTCGGCGGTGGGCCTCGCCGCGGCGGTGTGGCTGGTCCGCGCCACCCGCAGGACCTGAGCGCCCGCCGCGGCCCGTCCCGCTCAGGGCACGATCGTGGGCGCCACCCCGCCGTCCACCCGCAGCGCGGCGCCCGTGGTCGCCGAGGACAGCGGGGAGCTGACGTAGAGGACCAGGTTGGCTATCTCCTCGGGGCGGATCAGCCGGCGCAGCAGCGAGGTGGGGCGGTCCTCCGCCATGAAGCGGCGCTCGGCCTCCTCGAAGGGGATGCCGTCGCCCTTCAGGCTCGCGACGAACTCCTCCACGCCCGGGGTGAGGGTGGGGCCGGGCAGCACCGAGTTCACGGTGACGCCGGTGCCGGCGACCTCCTGCGCCATGCCGCGGGCCACCGAGAGCTGGGCGGTCTTGGTCATGCCGTAGTGCACCATCTCGGTGGGGACCTGCACCGACGACTCGCTGCTGACGAACACCACCCGGCCCCAGCCCCGCTCCACCATGCGCGGCGTGTAGTGGCGGGCCAGGCGCACCCCGGACAGGACGTTGACCTCGAAGTAGCGGCGCCACTCCTCGTCGGGGATCTCGAACACCGGCTGGGCGGCGAAGATGCCCGCGTTGTTGATCAGGATGTCGGTGTCGGGCACCGCGTCGAACAGCGCCCGGGCGCCGTCGGCCGTGGCGACGTCGGCGGCGACCGGCACCACCTCGCCCCCGGACTCCTTGGCCAGGCGGACGGCGGCCTCCGCGGTGCGCTCCTCGCCGCGCCCGTTGACGACGACCCGGGCCCCGGCCCCGGCGAGCGCGCCGGCGATGGCGTAGCCGATGCCGGAGGTGGAGCCGGTGACCACGGCGGTGCGGCCGGACAGGTCGATCTGCATGGAGTTCCTCGATCCTCTCGGTTCTGGTCCTGCTGGTCCTGCTGGTCCTGCTGGTGCTGCTGGTGCCGGCGGACTTCCCGGGCGCCGGGCGCGCGTGCGCCGCGGCGGTCCCCGGGCGAGCCCGGTCGCGCGG
Organism: Streptomyces capparidis; assembly: GCF_054782095.1. NCBI lineage: Bacteria > Bacillati > Actinomycetota > Actinomycetes > Kitasatosporales > Streptomycetaceae > Streptomyces > Streptomyces capparidis. Next base: position 117,560 of record NZ_BAAGTD010000012.1, read on the forward strand.
CACGCACCGTGCCCCGGGCCGGGCGGGCCGAAACCCGGGCGGCGGGCCGGACCTCACACCGACGCCGCCAACCAGCGTCCACAATAATTGCCACCGCCCTTTACTTGCAAACGCTGGCTATCACTCACAGGGGGTAAACGCGGTAGTCTGGGAACACCCCGCGGGAGGCTGAGCGCGGGAGACCCGAAGGAGGGCGTGGATGTCCCAGCCGGCGAAACCTGGTGGCCCGGCCCAGAACTGGTGCGCCCTGTCGATGCTGCACAGCCGCATCGAGGCGCACCTGGAGCGCGTGCTCCAGGAGAAGCACAACCTGAGCGTGCGCGAGTACTCCGTGCTGAACGTGCTCAGCGGCCAGCACTCGGGCGACGGCGGGCATCTGCGGATGAACGAGCTTTCGGACTCCGTGGTGCTCAGCCAGAGCGCCACCACCCGCCTGGTCACCCGGCTGGAGGACCGCGGCCTGCTCGCCCGCTATCTGTGCCCGACGGACCGCCGGGGCATCTACACCGAGGTCACCGAGGCCGGCCGCAAGCTCCTCGAGGAGGCCAGGCCCACCAACGACGCGGCGCTGCACCAAGCCCTGGTCGAGGCCGAGAAGCGCCCCGAGCTGGCCCCGCTGGTCGCGGCCGTCCGCTCGCTCGAGGCACCGGAGTAGCCCCCGGCCGACCTGGACCGCGCCCGCCGCCCCGCCTGCGCGGTCCGGGGCGCGTCGGGCGGGGCATGGACCGGGCGGGACGGGGTACTGCGGCGTCCATGGCCGGAACGGGGGCCCGAGCGGGGTGCGGGCACGGGTTTCCGCCCGCGCCGGGGGCCCGCGCCGGCGGGTGGCCCGCCACGGGCCGGCAGCGTCCACCGAAGGCACCGCGAGAGCACGCTGGGGGTCAGACGATGCACCATGACGCGTTGATCGGCCGGGTCCAGGCGGGTGCCGGACTGCCGGACCGGGGGTCGGCGGAGCGGGCCGTGCGGGCGACCCTGGAGACCCTCGCGGAGCGCCTGCCCGACGGCGTCGCGGACCACCTGGCCGCCCAGCTCCCCCGGGAGGTGGGGGAGCATCTGCGCCGGGTGACCGCGTCCCACGAGCGCACGCGGGAGCAGCGCGGCCGGGGCGACCGGTTCGACCTGACGACGTTCCTCGGGCGGGTCGCGTGGCGCGCCGGCTGCCCGGAGGACGAGGCGCTGCGGGAGGCGACGGCCGTCCTGGAGGTGGTGGACGCCGCCGTCGCCCCGGAGCTGATGGACCGGCTCGGCCGCGTCCTGCCCGCGGACATCCGCGAACTGCTGCCGATCTCCCGGGCGCAGGGCGCGTAGGGGCGGCCCCGCCGCGGCCCCGGGCCGGGGATCGGGCCGACCGGAGCAGTCCCGATCTTGATCGTATGATCCCCGGATGAGACATGTCGGTTTCGCGCGCCTGCACAACTTCAGGGATCTGGGCGGGTACCGCGCCCTCGACGGCCGGACCGTGCGGTGGCGGCGGCTGTACCGCTCCGACTCCCTGGCCAAGCTGGAGGGCGCGGACTTCGACCGCTTCCTCGGCCTCGGGGTGCGCACCGTCATCGACCTGCGCTACCCGTGGGAGATAGCCGCCAAGGGGCGGGTGCCGGAGTACGAGGGCCTCGCCTACCACAACCACAGCATCGAGCACCGCCCCTACGACCAGGCGGAGATCGACCCCGCGCTGGACCCGTGGCGGTACCTCGCCGACCGCTACGCCGAGGTGGCCCACGACGGGACGGAGGAGCTGCGGCAGGCGCTCGACGTGATCGCCGGCGCCGACGAGCCCGTGGTGTTCCACTGCGCGTCGGGCAAGGACCGCACCGGGCTGCTCGCCGGTCTGGTGCTGGCGCTGCTCGACGTCCCCGAGGACGACATCGTCGCGGACTTCGCCCTGACCGAGCTGGCCACGGCGCGGCTGGTGGAGGACTGGCGGGCGGCGTACCCGGACCGGGAGCTGAGGTGGCCCGGGTACGGGCGGGCTCCGGAGCAGGTCATGCGGCTGTTTCTGGCCGACCTGGCGGCGACCTACGGCTCCGTGCGGGGCTACGCCGAGAAGCAGCTCGGCGTGGACGAGGAGCTGGTGCGGCGGCTGCGCGGGAACCTGCTGGAGAAGTGAGCCCGCGGCCCCCGTGCCCGCCCGGCCGCCGGATATCGCCTCGCGGCGGGGCCGGGCGGGCGGTTAGCGTGCGGGCCCATGACTGCCGATGGCGACCCCAAGGAGCTGGTGCGGCGCGGGTACGACGCGCTGGCGCCGCGGTACGAGGAGGCGTACGGCGCGGAGACGAAGTACCGGCCGTGGATCCGCGAGCTGCTCGGCCTGCTCCCGGACGGGGCGGCGGTGCTCGACCTGGGGTGCGGCGGCGGGGTGCCGCTGGCCCGGGACCTGGCCGCGGCGGGCCACCGGGTGACGGGCGTGGACATCAGCGGGACGCAGGTCCGCAGGGCGCGGGAGCGGGTGCCGAGGGCGGAGTTCGTCCGCGCCGACGCCACCGCGGTGGACTTCGCGGAGGCCTCGTTCGACGCGGTGGTCTGCCTGTACGCGCTGATCCACATGCCGCTCGCGGAGCAGCCGCCGCTGCTGGGGCGGATCGCCCGGTGGCTGCGGCCGGGCGGCCGGTTCCTGGCCACCACCGGGCACCGGGCCTGGACCGGAGTGGACGAGGACTGGCTGGGCGGCGGGGCCGCCATGTGGTGGAGCCACGCGGACGCCGACACCTACCGGACGTGGATCACCCGGGCCGGTCTCACCGTGGAGCGGGAGGAGTTCGTACCCGAGGGCGACGGCGGCCACGCCATGTTCCTGACCCGGGCCGGCGGCTGACGACGGGCCGGGCGCGGGGCGGGCCGGGCGCGGGCGGGGCGGGGTCGGCGCCCCCGGGCCGCTCAGCGCCCCCGCGGGGCGTACATGATCACGGCGACGCCCGCCAGGCAGACCAGGGCGCCCGCGACGTCCCAGCGGTCGGGGCGGTAGCCGTCGGCGACAGCGCCCCAGGCCAGGGAGCCCGCGACGAACACCCCGCCGTAGGCGGCCAGCACCCGGCCGAAGTCGGCGTCCGGCTGGAGGGTGGCGACGAAGCCGTACAGCCCCAGGGCGATCAGCCCGGCGCCGACCCAGGCGACGCCCCGGTGTTCGCGCACGCCCTGCCACACCAGCCAGGCCCCGCCGATCTCCAGCACGGCGGCCAGCAGGAACAGGGCGGTGGAGCGGAGGACGAACACGGCGGTCCTGGCCTTCCGTCGGTCGGCGTCACGGGCGGATCCATCCTGGCCCACGGCCTGCCCCAGCGGCTTCCCGGGGCGCTACCCTGCCGCGGTGACCTCCCTCCTGGACACCGCAGTGGACGTCGAACCGCTCGCCGGCGGCACCCACCACCAGTGCTGGCTGGCCGTGCAGGCGGACGGCTCGCGCTGCGTCGTCAAGGCCACTCCGGGCGCCCCGCCCGGCATGTTCGAGGCGGAGGCGGAGGGGCTGACCGCGCTGCGGGACAGCGGTGCGATCGCGGCGCCGCGCGTCATCGCGTACGACGACGGGCACCTGGCCATGGAGGCGCTGGAGCCGGTGCCCGGCTTCGACGACGCCCTCGGCTTCTGGGAGCGGGCGGGGCGGGCGCTGGCCGCGCTGCACGCGGTGCGGGGACCGGCGTTCGGCTGGCACCGCGACAACTGGCTCGGCCCGTGGCGGCAGGTCAACACCTGGACCGACGACGGTCACGAGTTCTACGCCCGCCACCGGATCCTGCGGTTCCTGCGCGAGCCCGGCGTGACGCGGGCGCTGGACACCGCGCAGCTCGCCGCCGTCGAGCGGATCTGCGCCGACCTGCCGAATCTGGTGCCGCCGCCGTCCGGGCCCGCGCTGACCCACGGCGACCTGTGGTCGGGCAACTTCCTGGCCACGCCGGACGGCGCGCCCGCCGTCATCGACTGCGCGGTGTCGTACTGCTGGCCGGAGGCGGACCTGAGCATGATGCTGTACGACGGCACCCTGGCCGCGCCCGGCAGGGCCCGCGCCGGGGCGCGGTTCCTGGCCGCCTACCACGAGATCCGGCCGCCGGAGCCGGGCTGGCGCGAGCACTTGGAGCTGCTGCACCTGCGGGAGCTGCTGTCCCTGCTCGCGGCGGGGCAGACGCAGTGGGCGCTGGAGCCGGTGCTGCGCCTGGTGCGGCGCTACGGCTAGCTCTCCCCGGTACCGGTACAGGCACCGGTGGCCGTACCGGCTTCGGCTTCGGCGAGCAGCGCCGGGTTGACCCGCTCCAGCACGGCGCGCAGCGCCCGCGGGTCCACGGCCGGCCACAGCACGGCGCGGGCGGCCCGGTAGCGCTCGGCGTACTTCGCGCGGCGCTCGGCGGGCAGTGCGGCGGCGCGGTCGGGGTGGGAGTTGTGGGCGTTGTCGGCGATCTTGACGAGGGCGGCGGGCTCGTACGCGGCGACCGCCCGGATCATGTCGGGGTAGGGGACGCCGGGGGTCCTGGTGACGCGCTCCACCACGTCCACCACCCAGGGGTCCACGCCCGCGGCGAGCAGTCCCGGCGCGGTCCAGCCGGTGTCCTCGATCACGTCGTGGAGCAGCCCCGCGGCGGCGTAGCGCTCGCCGAGCGGGGCGAGGCCGCGCGCGACCGCCCGCACATGGGCGACGTAGGGGACGCCGATCAGGTCGGTCTGCCCGCGGTGGGCCCGCTCGGCGAGGGCGTCGACGTCGGCGAGGGCGAGGTGGGGCACGGGCGCTCCTTCCGGCTGGGCGCAGTGTACGGGCGGGGCGTCGCGCGGGCCGCGGTCAGCCCGCGCAGCGGCCGGGGCGGGCGTGGAGGGTGACGAGCATGCCGTGCACGGGGCGGCGGGCGCACACCCGGAAGTCACGGCGCAGCACGTCCTCCTTGGCGCGCTCCACCGCGGTGTCGTCCTTGGGCGCGCCGAGGGGGTCGGCCACCACGACGATGCGCGCGGCGGTGAGCATGCGCCCGCGGATCCGCCCGGCGGGCACCTCCACCGCGTGCAGGGTGCCCGCGGCGACCGCGTCCCGGGCCAGGGCGACGTCCCGCAGCCCGGCGAACGCCTCGGGGCGGTACGCGGCGGGCTCCCGGCGCCGCCCCGGGGTGAACAGCACCCCGTCGCCTGGCCGGGAGAGTTCGGCGACGGCCCGCGCCGCCGCGGCCACGTCGTCCTTGCGGCTCTCCGGGGTGCGCAGGTGCGCGCCCCAGGCCAGGAGCGGCACCAGCACCGCGAACACGGCCAGGACCGCGGCCCACCGGGCGGATCCGCGGGCGGCGGCGCGCAGCAGGCGGTCGGCGGCCGCCCCGGCCGCCACGGCGAGGCCGATCTGCCCGTAGAGCACATAGCGGTCCACGTACACCGGCTCGCGCAGCGACAGCGCCAGCAGCGCGAGCCCCGGCAGCACCAGCAGCGGAACGGCCAGCGCCCGCGCCAGGGGCGGCGCGCACGCCGCGCAGGCGGCGCCCAGCGCGGCGGGCACCGCGAAGCCGAGCAGGGACAGCGCCGAGGGCGGGGCGATCCACGACACCTGCGCCTGCTGGCCCAGGCTGACCAGCGCCAGGGGCAGCAGACCCGCGGCCACCCCGGACGCCGCCACCGCCCAGGCCCCCAGCACCCGGCGCGGCGCCCGCACCAGCAGCAGGGTGGCGCCGTGCGCGAGCAGCGCCAGCACGGCGAACTCGTGCAGCAGGCAGGCCGCCAGTCCCGCCGCGGCGTAGCCCGCCCAGGCCCGGCGGCGCGGCCGGGCCAGGGCGCGCACCAGCAGCAGGCACGAGCAGGCCACCGCGGCGCACACCAGCGCGTAGGAGCGCGCCTCCTGGGTGTACTCCTGCACCTCGGGCAGGAGCGGGAAGAGCAGCCCCGCGGCGAGCCCGGCCCGTGGCCCGGCGACCGCGCGCCCGGTCAGGCCGACGCAGGCCGCCGCCACGGCCATGGCCAGCACCGAGGGCAGGCGCAGGGCGACCGCGCCGCCGTCCCACACGTCGAGCACCCCGTGCATGAGCAGGTAGTACAGGCCGTGGACGGCGTCGACGTGCTCCAGCGCCCGCCACAGCTCGGGCAGGCCGCGGCGGGCCATCTGATGGGTGGAGGACTCGTCCCGCCACACCCCGCCCTGCCGCCCGATCCCCCACAGGCCGAGCGCGACGGTGAGCAGCGCGGGGGCGAGGACGGTCGCCGGCCGGCCCGGGGTGCGCCGGGCGCCGGCGAGGGCCGGGCGGCGCGGGGCCGGCGCGGTGGCGCGGTGCGGGGGCGGCGCCGTCCGTGACGCGCCGGGCGCCCCGTGGCGGGCCGGTGTGCGGGCGGGCGCGGGGGGCGTGTGCCGGGTGGGGGTGGGCGGTGAGGCGGGGAGGGGCGCGGGCATGGGCGGTTCCTGGGGCGTCGGGGCGTCAGGGGCCCGGAGGGAGCCCTCGGCGGCCGGGCCGCGCCGGCTCCCTCCGGGCTCGCACACCCTGGGGCGGCGCTCTAGCCGCCGCTTAGCGCCTGGTTAGCGCCGACGCGCCGTCAGGTGGGGCCCGCGCCCGGCCGGTCGGGGTATCGGCGCAGGTGGGCGTGGGTTGACAGAGTCTCGGAAGACCGTCAGCATCATTCCACTAACTGATTAGTGAAAGGGTGGTGCGGGAGGTGATCGAGTTCCGTATCGACCGGCGCAGCGGAGTGGCCACGTACCTCCAGCTCGTCCACCAGACCAAGCAGGCCCTGCGCCTGGGCCTGCTGCTGCCCGGCGACCGGCTGCCCACGGCCAAGGAGGTGGTGGCGGCGACCGCCATCAACCCGAACACCGTGCTGAAGGCGTACCGGGAGCTGGAGCGCGAGGGCCTGGTGGAGCCGCGGCCGGGGCTCGGCACCTTCGTGCGCCGCTCGCTGGCCCGGCCGGAGGCCGCGGCGGACTCGCCCCTGCGCACCTCCCTGGCGGACTGGATGGGGCGGGCCCGCGCCTCGGGGCTCGGCCGTGAGGACGTCTCCGCGCTCTTCGCGTCCGTCCTCGACGCGTACTTCCACGACGGCGCGGCCACCGTCCGCGCCCCCGGGCACGAGCCCGGCCATGAGCACGAGAACGAGCAGGAGGAGGCCGGATGAGCCAGCGGGACACCACGGGCGGGGAGGCGGAGGAGGAGACGGCCGTCGAGGCGTCCGGCCTGGGCCGCAGGTACCGGCGCGGCTGGGCGCTGCGCGACTGCTCGTTCACCATCCCCGCCGGGCGCGTGTGCGCTCTGGTGGGGGCGAACGGCGCGGGCAAGAGCACCCTGCTCGCGCTGCTGTCCGGCCTGACGGAGCCGACCGAGGGCACCGTCCGCCTGTTCGGCGGGCACGCCCCCGGGTCCGCTTCGGCGCGACCGCGCGTGGCCCATCTGACCCAGGACAAGCCGCTGTACCGCGGGTTCACCGTGGCCGAGACCCTGCGGCTCGGCGGCGAGCTCAACCCCGGCTGGGACCGGGCCGCCGCCGAGGAGATCGTCCGCCGGGGCGGCCTTCCCCTCTCCGCCCGCGTCGGCGGCCTCTCCGGCGGCCAGCGCGCCAGGCTCGCCCTGGCCCTCGCCCTCGGCAGGCACGCCGACCTGCTGCTGCTCGACGAGCCGATGGCCGAGCTCGACCCGGTGGCCCGGCACGAGCTGACCGGCACCCTGATGGCGGAGGTCGCCGAGCGCGGCACCACCGTGGTGATCTCCTCGCACCTCCTGGCGGAGCTGCACGGGGTGTGCGACCACGTGCTGCTGCTCGCCGGCGGCCGGGTGCGCCTGGCCGGGGACGTGGAGGACCTGCTGGCCGCCCACCGCCTGGTCACCGGGGCGGGCTCGCCGTCCGCGCTGGACGACCACACCGTGGTCGAGTGCCGGGTGACCGGCCGCCAGTACACCGCCCTGATCCGCCTCCAGTCGCCCGCGCGCCCCGAGTGGGCGGTGAGCGAACCCGCTCTGGAGGACGTCCTGCTGGCCTATCTGCGCTCCCCCGACGCGCCCCCGCTGCACGCCTCCGGCGCGCCCTCGGCCGACCGCGCGGGGGTGACGGCATGAGCGCCACCGAGGTCGCGGTCGCGGCCAAGGGCCCGGCGCGGGAGCCGGCGAAGCGGCGTACTGCCGTGCCGCGGCCCCGCGGCGCGGTGTGGCTGGTCTGGCGCCGCCACCGCCTGGCCCTCGGGGCGTTCGCGCTGCTGACGCTGCTGGCGGTGGGCTTCATGCTGGTGGCCCGCGCCCGCGCCACGGCCTGGTTCGACGGCCACGGCCTGGCCGCCTGCCTGGAGGGGGCGTGCGAGGAGCGGAGGTACGCGGACTACTCGTCCTTCCTGGACACCCACCGGGGCCTGCTGATGGACACGGGGCAGTGGCTGCGCGCGGTGCCGGTGCTCATCGGGGTCTTCCTGGGCGCGCCGCTGTTCGCCCGCGAGTTCGAGCAGGGCACGCACCGGCTGGTCTGGACGCAGTCGGCCGGGCGCCTGCGGTGGTTCGCCGCCAAGCTGGCCCTCCCGGCCGCCGTCACCGCGGCGTGCGCCACCGTGCTCTCGGCGGCCTACACTTGGTGGTGGAGCCGGGAGCGGTACCGGATGAACCTGCACGAGTGGTGGCACACGGTCCCCTACAGCGCGGTCGGCCCGGTGCCGGTGGCCATGGCGCTGCTGGGCCTGCTGCTCGGCGCGACCGCCGGGCTGTTGCTGCGCCGCACCGTGCCCGCGATGGCGCTCACCCTGGCCTGCGCGGGGGCCGTGCAACTGCTGCTGGACCGGCTGCACCCGCTGCTGCTCACCCGGCACACGGCGGTGGCCGCCGCCCCCGCCGACTCCTTCTCCGCGCCCGCGCCGCCGATCCCGGACGGCGCGTGGCCGGTGGAGCACCGCCTGGTCACCGACTCCGGGCAGCGGCTGGGGTACGAGGGCATCCCCTGCTGGGAGTCGCCCGCCGCCTCGGCGCGCGACGCGCGGCCCTGCCTGTCCCCGGACGGCGAGCCCCTGCACGCCTCCGTCGAGTACCACCTGCCCGGCGACTGGGCCGGCCGCCTCCAGTGGACCGAGACCGGGCTGCTGCTCGCCGCCGCCGCGGCGCTCGCCGCGCTGTGCCTGTGGTGGGCGCGGCGCAGGCCGCTGTGAGCGGCCCGGCGCCGGGCGCGGCGCGGCCCGCCGCGCCCACGAACCCGCCGCGCCCACGACGACGAACCAACGACGACGCAGACGGGGGGACGGACCCGTGGACTTCCGCATCCTGGGGCCGCTGGAGGTACGGGACGACGACGGCGCGCCCGTGCCGCTGACCGCGCCCATGCTCCGCGCCACCCTGGCCACGCTGCTGCTGCGGGCCGGGCAGGTCACCCCGGTGGAGCTCGTCGCCGAGCGCCTGTGGGGGGCCGCCGCGCCGCCGACCGCCAGGGTCACCGCGCAGAACTACGTCAAGCGGCTGCGCCGGGCCCTGGGCCAGGACCGGATCGCCACCCGCCCCGGCGGCTACCAACTGCTCGCCCGGCCGGACGAGATCGACCTGGCACGGTTCACGGCCCTGCGCGACCGCGCCCGCCGGGAGGCGCGGCACCACCCGGCCGCCGCGGCCGACCGGCTCGACGCGGCGCTGGCGCTGTGGCGGGACGGGGCCCTGGAGGACGTCGGCGACTGCCCGCTGCGCGCCGTCGAGCTGCCGGCGCTCCAGGAGCTGCGGCTCGCCGCCATGCGGGAGCGCTTCGAGCTCTGTCTGCGCCTGGGGCGGCACGGCGCCGTGCTGGAGGAGCTGGGCCGGGCGGCCCGCGCCCACCCCGCCCACGAGGTGTTCACCGGCCAGTGGATGCTGGCCCTGCACCGCGACGGCCGCACCGCGCAGGCGCTCCAGGCGTACCGCGAGACCCGGCGGCTGCTGCTGCGCGAGCTGGGGGTGGCGCCGGGGCCGGGGCTGCGCGCGCTGGAGGAGGCGATCCGGCGCGGCGACCCGGGCCTGGCCGCCCCCGCGCACTCCCCCGCGCCGGTCCGCGCACCGCACCGGCCGCGGGTGGGGGGAGGCCGCGGGGCCGGGGCGGTGCGCGGGGGACGGTGCCGGGCGGCGAGCGGGGCCGGGCCGCCGCGGTGAGCGGCTCACACCGGGGCGGTCGGCGTGCCCTGCGCCTCCTGCCGCTGCCCGGCGCGGGAGCGGGCCAGGAGCGGGTCCAGCGCCCACTTGCCGGGGCCGTACAGCGCGATGATCAGGAACGTCCAGCAGAACATCACCGCGGCCTCGCCGCCGTTCTCGATGGGGAAGAACGCCTCCGACTGGTGCTCGGTGAAGTACGCGTAGGCCATGGAGCCCGAGCACAGCACCGCCGACAGCCTGGTGCCCAGCCCGAGCGCGACCAGGATGCCGCCCACCAGTTGGATCACCGCGGCCCACCAGGAGGGCCAGGCCCCGGCGTCGGGCACGTCACCGCCGTGCGGCCCGCCCATCACGTCGAACAGGGTCGCCGCCCCGTGGCAGGCGAACAGCAACCCCACCAGGATGCGGAACGCCGCCAGGACGTAGTCCCTGGCTCTGTCCACCAGGCCCAGCAGGTCCATTGGGTACTCCATAAGGTCTCGGGCGGCCCGTGCGGGCCGGTGGCGGATCGGTGTGCGCCTTGCCTGCGTGCGGTGCGCGGCCGGCCGGGCGCCGCGAGGCGACCGGCCGGGGCGGGCGGGGGGCCGGTCCTGTGGTGGGCCGGGCCCCGATGCGGGTGCGCGCGGCGGCGCCGAGCGCCGCCGCGCGCCCGATGGCGCGGAGTGTCACGTCACCGGGTGGTGGCGGTGCGGGCTCCCGCGGCGATCGCCAGCTCGTAGGCACGCTGCGGCACGAACTGGCCGGCGGGCGCGATGCAGCCGTCCGCCTCGCCGGGCAGCTTCACCCACAGGAAGGCGGCGATCTGGGCGTCGCCGGTGTTGGTGGTGCTCGGGGTGCCCAAGGCCCGTCCGGACGGGTCGCACCACTCGCTGCCCGCAGGGCCGTTGCCGTTGCGGCTGGTGTCGATGACGGCGCGCAGCCTGCTGTTGCCGAGCGCCCCGAGGACCGACTTGGCGTAGGAGACCTCGTTGGCGGTGCGGTTGTAGTTGGAGACGTTGGTGGAGATGCCGTCGGCGCTGTTGGCGATGTCGGCGCGGCGCAGCCGGTTGGCCATCTCGGAGGGGGCGAGCCAGGTGGAGTGGGCGGCGTCGAAGTACACCTTGGCCTGGGCGGAGCCCTGCTTGAGCTTCTTGCCCGCGTAGGCCATCGACGCCACGGTCTCGGCCTGCTGCCCGCTGTTCATGCAGTTGGACATCAGGGCCAGCACGTCGGGTTCGAGCACGATGGTGGCGGGCCGCCCGGCGAGCCCCGCGGAGAGCTCGTCGATCCACTGGCGGTAGGCGGTGTGGCTGGGCGCGCCGCCGCCGCTGGGGCCGCCGCAGTCCCGGTTCGGCATGTCGTAGACGACCAGGATCGGGATCTTGCCGACGTTCGCGGCCGCCCCCACGTAGGAGCTGACCTCGCTGCGGATCGTGCTGGTGTTGGTGGTGGTGAACCACCGTGCGGCGGGGACGGAGGCTATGCGGTCGCGTATGACGGGCATGCGCCCGTCGCCCGGGTTGGCGGCGACCCACCTGGCGGCCTGCGTCTGGGGGTCCACGTAGAACGCGGAGTCGGCGCGGGGCGCGGACGACGCGGCGGGGGCCGCGCCGGCGGCGGGCACGGACACCGTGGCCGCGGTCGCCAGGGCGAGCAGGGCGGCGGCCACGAGCGAGGGCCGCTTTTTGATCATGGACATGACATCTCCATCAGTGCGGGTGACGGAAGGCGGAACGACGCGCGGGAGGTCGGACGGATCCGGCCGTGGGAAGGCGCAGGCGCACCGACAACGGCGAACGGCCGCGCGCACCGGGCGGGGGGACGGGTGGCGCGATGCCGCCGAAGGAGCGCCGCGGCCCGGACCGGGCCACTGCGCGGACGGGTGGGGGGAATTGGAAGCGCTTCCAAGCAGCATTAGGAAGCGCGTCTTCCGTGTCAAGGGGAGCGTCACAGGGGGGCGGGACGGGCGACGCGGGGGCGCGGACCGCGGTGCGCGGCGGGCCGGAGAGGGCGGGACGCGCCGCCGACGGGGTACTCGGGGCGGGCGGACGGGGCGGGGCGGCGACGCGGGGTCAGACCCCGCGGGGCGCCGGGGAGGGGACACCCTCGGGCCCCGCCCCGTCCCGGCGCACCGCCTCCGACCTGCGGAGCGCCGCCGCGCACACCACCGAGCGCGCCGACCGCCCGGGGTCGCCCGCGCCCGGCGTGGACGGGCCGCACGCATTCGGGCACCCGGGACGCGGGCCCGGGGGCGCGCGCCGCGGCCGGCGCCGCCCGGGCCCCGCGGCCGGGCCCCGGGCGCGGACGGGCCGGGGTCCGGTGCGGTCCGCCCCGATTGCGGCCGTTGCCGCCCGACGCCTTCTCAAAGACGTTTCCGCACCGTTACAGTCGGGATCGCTGGGAGCGCTTCCAGACAGCCGCGAGGCCGGGCCGCCCCGTCACCGCGCACGGCCGGGGCACGGCCCCGCCCGGCGGACGGTGCCCGCACCGGGGTGGCCCCTCGCGCGGCCGACGGCGGTGTCCCGTCCCCCTCCTGGCCGGAAGGAAGACCGTGATGCACGCAGCCGGGGCCGCGCCCGCCGCCGGCGGGCGCCGCGTCCGCCGCCGCGACTGCTGCCGCCTGAACGTGGACCTGCCCACGACCCCGCCCTCGGTGCCCGCGGCCCGCACCGTCGTCGCCGGCGCCCTGGACGCGTGGGGCCTGACCGGCGACCACGCGCTGCGCGAGACGGCCTTACTGGTGCTCAGCGAGCTGACCACCAACGCCGTCCGGCACGCCGCCGCGCTCTCCCCGCGGATGCACGTCTCCGTGGCGCTGGCGGACGGCGCGCTGACCGTCGCCGTGCACGACCGCCACCCACTCCGGCCCGCCACCCCGCCCGAGCCCCACCCGGACGGCACCGGCGGCTGGGGCCTGCGCATGGTCGAGGCGCTGGTGGCCGAGGCGGGCGGCAGCAAGTCCGTGCCCGCGGACCCCGACGGGGCCGGCAAGACCGTGGTGGTGCGCCTCCCCCTCCCGTGACCCGGCGGCCGCCCCGCCGCCGAGGATCGGGGGAACAACTCGTTCCGCCAGGGTTTCCAGATTGTCATGTCACGGATACAGTCCTGACTGGAAGCGCTTCCAACGAGCCGCGGAAAGCGCTCCCCGGTCCCGCGCGCACAGCGCCTCGCGTGCGGCGGCCGACGGATCCTCCCCCACGGATCCACCGCTCCACCGCTCCACCGAGCAGTTCCGTTCATCCGCAGCGCCGCATCCAGGGCCGACCGGCGGTCACGTCCCCCCACCCGCCGGCCCCGTCCTGGCGCCCCACCGCTCCACCCCGCCGCCCCATCGGCGTCGCTGCGCGGATTCCCCACATGCCCCGGTTCCGGGGGCGGACGTGCGGGCGGCGCTCCTCCCCGGAACCGGCCTTCTCCCCCCATGTGCGCAGACAGGGAAGGAATCAGGCGATGCCTTTACGTTCCCGACGCCGCATCAGGCCAGGACCGGTCACCGGCGCGTTGGCGCTCGCCGGTCTGCTCGCGGGCGTCCTGCCCGCGACCTCGGCCGCCCAGTCCGCCGGCGGTGAGGCCGGCCGCGGCGCGGTGTCCACGGTCGCGCTCGGCTCCCTGGAGACCGGCGCGACCAACTACTTCATGGGCCGGGCCAGCATCCCGCTGGCGGCCGAGGCCGCGGGCGACGTCGCCAAGGTGGAGTTCTACGCGGACGGCCAGTTGCTCGCCACCGACACCGCGGCCCCGTACGAGGGCCGGTGGACGAACGTGGCGCCCGGCCAGTACACCGTGACCACCAAGGCGTACGACGACTCCGGCGAGGTCGTCGCCGGGTCGCGGGCGGCCCAGGTGCAGGTGCTGGCCAAGCCGACCGTGGTCGCCTCCGCGACCACCGCACAGGTGAGGCAGGGCCGCAGCACCTCCTTCGAGGTCTCCCTGGCCACCCGCCCCGCCTCCCCGGTGACGGTGCAGGTGCGGCGCGCCTCCGGCAGCTCCGACCTGGCGGCGAGCCCCGGCACGCTCGTGTTCACCCCGGAGGACTGGGACCGGCCGCGGAAGGTGACGGTCGGCTCGGCCGACACCGAGGGAGCTTTGGGCAAGGCCACCTTCGAGGCCGGCGCGCCCGGCTTCGCGGCGGCGTCCGTGCCGGTGCAGGAGCTGTCCGCCGCCGCTCCCCCGTACGACCAGGCGTTCCTCACCCAGTACAACAAGATCAAGAACCCGTCGAGCGGCTACTTCCGCACCTTCGGGAGCCTGCTCGTGCCGTACCACTCCATCGAGACGCTGATCGTGGAGGCGCCCGACCACGGGCACCAGACCACCTCCGAGGCGTTCAGCTACTACCTGTGGCTGGAGTCGGAGTACGGCAGGATCACCGGCGACTGGGCGCCGTTCAACCGCGCCTACCAGTCGCTGGAGCGCTACGCCATCCCGCCCGCGGCCGACCAGCCCACCAACAGCGGGTACAACGCGAGCAAGCCCGCCACCTACGCGGCCGAGTACCCGAGCCCGAAGAGCTACCCGTCGCGGCTGGACCCGAACGTGCCCGTCGGCCAGGACCCGCTCGCCGCCGAGCTGCGCTCCGCGTACGGCACCAGCGACATCTACGGCATGCACTGGCTGCTGGACGTGGACAACACCTACGGCTTCGGCCGGTGCGGCGACCGGACCACGGCGCCCGCCTTCATCAACACCTTCCAGCGCGGCTCCCAGGAGTCGGTGTGGGAGACGGTCACCCAGCCGTCCTGCGACACGTTCGCCTTCGGCGGGCGCAACGGTTACCTGGACCTGTTCACCGGTGACTCCTCCTACGCCAAGCAGTGGAAGTACACCAACGCGCCCGACGCCGACGCCCGCGTGGTGCAGGTCGTCTACCAGGCCAAGCTGGCCGCGGCGGCGCAGGGCAAGAGCGCGCAGATCGCCGACGTGGTGCGCAAGGCGTCGAAGATGGGCGACTACCTGCGGTACTCGTTCTTCGACAAGTACTTCAAGCGGATCGGCAACTGCGTCGGCCCCTCCTCCTGCCCGGCGGGCAGCGGCAAGAACAGCAGCCACTACCTGCTGTCCTGGTACTACGCCTGGGGCGGCTCACTGGACACCTCCAACGCGTGGGCGTGGCGGATCGGCGACGGCGCGGCGCACCAGGGCTACCAGAACCCGATGGCCGCGTACGCGCTGGCCAACGACGCGCAGCTCAGGCCCGTGTCGTCCACCGGGGCGAGCGACTGGTCGACCAGCCTGACCCGGCAACTGGAGTTCATGCGCTGGCTCCAGTCCAGCGAGGGCGGCATCGCGGGCGGTGCCACCAACAGTTGGGACGGCCAGTACGGCACGCCGCCGTCCGGCTCGCCGACGTTCTACGGCATGTTCTACGACCCGCAGCCGGTGTGGCACGACCCGCCGAGCAACCGGTGGTTCGGCTTCCAGGTGTGGAGCATGGAGCGCTTCGCCGAGCTGTACCAGCGCACCGGGAACACCCGGGCCAAGGCGCTGCTGGACAAGTGGGTGCCGTGGGCGATCGCCAACACCCAGGTGGGCACGAACGGGAACTTCCAGGTCCCGGCGGACCTGTCCTGGAGCGGCCGTCCGAACACCTGGAACCCCTCCAGCCCGGGCACCAACACCAACCTGCACGTGAGCGTGGTCAACCGCAACCAGGACGTCGGTGTGGCGGCGGCGCTCGCCAAGACGCTGATGTACTACGCCAAGGGCTCCGGCCACACCCAGTCCAGGACGGTCGCGGAGGGGCTGCTGGACGCGCTGCTGGCCCACCAGACCAGCAAGGGCATCACGACCCCGGAGACCCGGGCCGACTACAACCGGTTCACGGACACCTCCGCGGAGAACAAGCTGTACATCCCGAGCGGCTGGACGGGCACCATGCCCAACGGGGACGCGATCAACTCCAGCTCCACGTTCCTGTCGATCCGCTCGTTCTACCGGTCCGACCCGGACTGGCCGAAGGTGCAGAGCTACCTCAACGGCGGCGCCGCGCCGACGTTCACCTACCACCGGTTCTGGGCCCAGACGGAGATCGCCACGGCGTTCGCCAAGCACGGGCAGTTGTTCGGCTGACCGGAAGCCGCGACAGCAGGTGACCGGGACATCCGGGCAAGAGCCTCCGGGCCCGCCGGCGGACGGCGGGCCCGGAGGCACGCCGCGCCCGCCCACCCGTCGCGTCGCCCGCCGCCGGGGCGGCGGTGGGGCGACGGGCGGGCGGGCGGAGCTTTCGTGAGCGGAGGCGGCGAAGGTAGTCTGGGAGCGCTTCCAGATCTGCCGTGACCAGGGCCGTGACCAGGGCGCGCCGCCGAACGGAGAGCCGGTGACTACTGATTCCGAGGTCCGGTCCGGGACACGCCCGTCCCCGACCCTCGACGAGGTGGCGCGGGCGGCGGGGGTCTCCCGCGCCACGGCGTCCCGCGCCATCAACGGCGCCCCCTATGTCAGCGCGAAGGCGCGGGAGGCGGTGGCCGAGGCGGTGGCGAGCCTCGGCTACCGGGCCAACCGGGTCGCCAGGTCGCTGGCCACCCGGCGGACCGGGTCGATCGCGCTGGTGGTGTCCGAGCCCGGCAACCTGGTACTGAGCGACCCGTTCTTCGCGCGGATCCTGCGCGGCATCCACCGGGGCCTGGCCAAGAGCAACCTCCAGTTGGTGCTGCTGATGTCCAGCGAGGAGGAGGACGAGGGCAGCCTCGCCCGCTACGTGTGCGGCGGCCATGTGGACGGCGCGCTGGTGGCCAGCATGCACGGGGAGGACCGGCTGCCGGGGCAGTTGGTGGCGGCCGGGCTGCCGGTGGTGCTCGGCGGCCGTCCGCTGACCCGGGTGGACGCGCCGTACGTGGACTCGGACAACTTCGGCGGCGCCGGCGCCGCGGCCAAGCACCTGATCGACACCGGGCGCCGCCGGGTCGGCACCATCGCCGGCCCCCGTGACATGGCGGTGGGCATCGACCGGCTCAGCGGCTGGCGGCGCGGCATGGCCGCGGCGGGCCTGGCCGCGGACGCCGTGGAGCACGCCGACTTCACCCTGGAGGGCGGGGCGGCAGCGATGGAGCGGCTGCTGGCCGCGCACCCGGACCTGGACGCGGTGTTCGTCGCCTCCGACCTGATGGCGGTGGGGGCGATGCGGGTGCTGCGGGCGGCCGGGCGGCGGATCCCGGAGGACGTGGCGGTGGTGGGCTTCGACGACAGCGAGTTCGCCGCGACCACCACGCCCCCGCTGACCACGATCCGCCAGCCCATCGAGGAGCTGGGCCGGACGATGACCTGGCGCCTGCTGTCCCAGTTGGCCGGGGACCCGGACCTGCCGCCGTCGATCCTGCTGCCCACGGAGCTGGTGCGGCGGGCGACGACCTGACGGCGGGTGAGGCGGGGCGCGGGCCGGGCACGGGAGGTGACCGGGCGGGCGGCGCCCCGCCCCTGAGCCGGGGCGGGGCGGGAGCCGGAGGCCGTACCGGATCGTGCTCGGGCGGGCGGGGTTGAGCGGGCCCGGCGGGCGGCCGCGGGGGCGCGGGGGCGCGGAACGGGGGTTCCTCCGGTTTTCTTGGGAAAACTGGGGCTGTTGGGGATATTGACCACATGTCAGCGGGTTTTTACGCTGATGCTCGCGTGTGTGTTCGTGTGAGTTTCTGTGTGTGCCGGGCGTCTCCCTTCTCCCCCGAGAGGCCGTGCATGACGACGAGAACCCCACTGGCCGTGCAGCTCTACACCGTCCGCGACCGCCTGGCGACCGACCGCCCCGGCACCCTGAAGGCCCTGGCGGACTTCGGGTACACCGCGGTCGAGGCGTACGACGTGATCACCGACCCCGAGCGCCTGCGCGACGACCTGGCCGAGGCCGGGCTCGCCGTGTGCGCCACCCATGCCCCGGTGCTCGGCGGCGACGCCGGGCGGGCGTGGCGCGGGGCGCGGGTGGTGGGCGCGGACACGGTGTTCGTGCCCTACCAGCCGCCGGAGCGCTTCACCGGAACCGACGCGGTGCGGCAACTGGCCGCCGAGCTCAACGAGGCGGCGCGGCGCGCGGCCGACGAGGGCCTGCGGCTGGGCTACCACAACCACGACTTCGAGCTGTCCTCCCGGCCCGGCGGGCGGGCGGCGCTGCGGGTGCTCGCCGACGAGCTGGCGCCCGGGGTCCTGCTCGAGGTGGACACCTACTGGGCGGCGGTGGGCGGCGAGGACGTGCCCGGCCTGCTGCGGGCGCTGGACGGCGGCACCGGGCGGGTCACGCACCTGCACGTCAAGGACGGTCCGATCACCAAGGACGACCCGATGACGGCCGTGGGCGCCGGGCGGATGCCGGTCGCCGCCGTCCTGGACGCGCTGCCCGGCGTGGAGTGGCACGTGGTGGAGCTGGACCACTGCGCGACGGACGTGCTGGCGGCCGTCGGGGAGAGCCACGCCTGGCTGACCTCCCGCGGAGCGCGGTGATGGCGCCGATCGGCGTGGCGGTGGTCGGCTGCGGGACGATCAGCCACGAGTACCTGACGAACCTCACCTCCTTCCCCGACCTGCGGGTGCTGTTCTGCGCCGACCTCGACCCCGGGCGGGCCCGCGCGCGGGCCGCCGAGTTCGCCATAGCCGGGGCGGGCACCACCGAGGAGGCGCTGCGCCACCCCGGGGTGGAGCTGGTGGTGAACCTGACCGTGCCCGCGGCGCACGCCGAGGTGGCCATGGCCGCCGTGGAGGCGGGCCGGCACGTGTGGAACGAGAAGCCCCTGGCGCTGGACCCCGTGGCGGGCCGGGCCCTGATGGACACGGCCGAACGGGCCGGGGTGCGGGTGGGGTGCGCGCCGGACACCTTCCTCGGCGCGGGGCTGCGGACGGCCCGGCGCGTCATCGAGTCCGGGGCGATAGGGACCCCGCTGACGGCGCTGACGCTGATGCAGGGCCCCGGGCCCGAGTCGTGGCACCCCGACCCGGAGTTCCTCTTCCGGCACGGCGCCGGGCCGCTGTTCGACATCGGCCCCTACTACCTGACGGCGCTGGCCACGCTGTTCGGCCCGGCGGAGCGGGTCGCCTCGGTGGCGCGGCGGTCCAGGGAGCGCCGGGTGATCGGGGCGGGGCCGAAGGCGGGCACGGAGTTCACGGTGGAGGTGCCCACGCATGTGGCGGCGCTGGTGGACTACGCGGCGGGCCAGGCGGCGTCCGTGGTGCTCAGCTACGACTCGCCGCTGTCCAGGGACGGCTTCCTGGAGATCACGGGCACGGAGGCCACCCTGGCCCTGCCGGACCCCAACCGGTTCGACGGCGCGGTGCGGCTGCGCCGGGCGGGCGCGCGGGAGTGGACGGCGGTGGAGCCGCAAGGGCCGGTCGGGGGCCGGGGCCTGGGCGTGCTCGACATGGCCAGGTCGCTGCGCGCCGGGGTGCCGCACCGCGCGTCGGGCGAGCTGGCGCTGCATGTGCTGGAGACGATGACCGCGGTGGAGCGGTCGGCGTCCACGGGCGCGTTCGTGCCGGTGCCGGGTGGCTGCGCGGTCCCCGAGCCGCTGCCGGAGGACTGGGACCCGTACACGGCCGGTGTTTAGCGGGCCGGGGCGGTGGTACGTACGGCGGTTGTATTCCGGTCCGGGGCGGCGCTCGACCAGGAGCGGCGCCGTGTCCCGGCCCAGAGCGACGAGGAGCGGAGCAGCCGATGAAGTACGGAGAGATGCTGGCGGCCGTACGCGACCGCGACCCTCACGCCGGTGACGACGCCGACCGGATCACCGAGGCCGTGGTGCGGACGCTGGGCAACCGGCTGGCCCCCGCGTCGGCCGAGCACCTGGCCGACCAGTTGCCGCGGGAGCTCTCCGAGATCCTGGAGGATTCCCAGGCGGCGCCCCGCACCTGGGGTGTGAGGGAGTTCGTGCACCAGGTCGCGCAGAGCACGGACGCCGACGGGCCGACGGCGGAGCAGCACACCCGCGCGGTGCTCTCGGTGATCGCGGACGAGGTCAGCGGCGGTGAGCTGAACAAGCTGATCAGCCAGTTGCCCTCCGGGTTCGCGCCGCTGTTCGGGAAGCCGGAACTGGCGTGAGGCCCGGCCCCCCGCGGGGCCGGGCGGGGCTGCGACGGGCGGACCCCGGCGGGAGCGGCGGCACGGTGTGCGCGTCGCCTCCGCCGGGGTCCGCCGTTCCGGCTCCGCCGGGTCGAGCCGCGGCCGGGTCGAGCCGCGGCCGCGGCCCAACGGCGCGCGCGCGGGGCGGCCCCCGGGTGCGCCGTCCTCACCGGCCGCGGGTCACTTGTGGCTGCCGGGGCGCTCCCCCTTGGGGCCGAGGCCGCGTTCGGTGCGCGGGCCGCGGCTGCGCCAGTGCGGGTCGTCCTTGAGCGTCTCGTTGGCGTGCTCGTTGGCGTGCCGGTCGGGGATCCCCCGGTCCTCCGCCTCCTTGCGCAGCTTCGCCCGCTTGGTGTCGTACTTCTTGCTCCCGGGTTCGGGCACGGCGTCCACCTCCTTGGGTCCCTTGGGCCTCCGGTTCGGCTTCCCAGGACATATGCCGACAAACCGCATGAATCCCCCTGCGCGGGAGCCGGGCGGGTGACGGGAGGAGGCGGTTCGCTCACTCCCCGTAGTACTCCTGCACGTACTCCACGATCTGCTTCGGCGTCATCATGGCGTCCGCGTCGCTGTTGAAGATGTCGCAGCGCAGCTCCCGCTGGATGGTGCGCAGCAGCTCGCGCCTGCTCTCCTCGTCGGCGCCCAGGTCCTGGACGAAGTGCGAGGAGTAGCCGACGGCGTCCGGCCGGATGCCGAAGTGCCGGGCGACGATCTCCTTCACCCGCTGCTCGTGGGTCTTCATCGCCGTTCCCTGTAACCCTCGGGGTGTGCGGTCCCCCGACCGCGGTGGCACCCTGGCCAGTACCACGCCCGCGCGGGCGGAAACACCGCCGGGCCGGGCCGCACCCGGGTGCCGGACGGGGCGGGTGGGCGCTCCCGGTATCGTCGTCCGCGCCGACGGCCGCCCCGGGCCGCACGGCGCCACGCACCCGACCCCCGCGAGAGGCCGCATGACCGTCTCCGAGCCCGCGCGCGAGGCTCCCGGCGCGCCGGGCGTCGCCGACCTGGACGCGCTGGTGTCCCGCTGCTTCGCCTGTCCGCGCCTGGTGACCTGGCGGGAGGCGGCGGGCCGGGCCAAGCGGCGCGCCTACCAGGACTGGGACTACTGGGCGCGGCCGGTGCCCGGCTTCGGGCCGCCGGACGCGGCGCTGCTGGTCATAGGGCTCGCCCCGGCCGCGCACGGCGGCAACCGCACCGGCCGGATGTTCACCGGCGACCGCTCGGGCGACTTCCTGTACGCGGCGCTGCACTCGGCGGGACTGGCCAGTCAGCCCACCTCCACGCACCGCGGCGACGGCCTGGAGCTGCACGGGGTGCGGATCACCGCGCCCGTGCACTGCGCGCCGCCCGCGAACAAGCCCACCGTGGAGGAGCGCGACACCTGCCGCCCCTGGCTGGTGCGGGAGCTGGAGCTGCTGCGGCCGACGCTGCGCTCGGTGGTGGTGCTCGGGTCCTTCGGCTGGACCGCCGCGCTGCCCGCGCTGGCCGCCGCGGGCTGGGCGGTGCCCAGGCCGCGCCCGGTGTTCGGGCACGGCGCGCGCACCACGCTGCGGGCCGTGGACGGCGGGCCCGACCTGGGGCTGTTCGGCTGCTACCACGTCAGCCAGCAGAACACCTTCACCGGCCGGCTCACCCGGGAGATGCTGGGCGCGGTGCTGGCGGACGCGGCGCGGGCCGCGGGTCTTCCGGCGCCCTGACCGCCGGAGGACCCGCGGCGGGCCGGGCCGGCTACCCGGCCTGGAGCAGCCTGGCGTCGGCCCAGTCGGCGTGGTCGGAGTCCACCCCGTCCCCGCCGTCGGTGACCCGCAGCGTCAGCTCCCCGGCTCCGGTGACGTCCACGTCCACCACCGCGGCCTCGTCGCCGAGGCTCAGCACGCCGGTGCGGGCGAGCAGCTCGCCGTCGGCCAGCACCTCGAACACCACCGTGCCGGGCCTGCTCACCTCGTCGTCCACGCCCACCCGCGCGGTGAACCGCCGGTAGGCGCCGTTCAGGGCGACCGTCACCTCGGACGCCGCGTGCACGCCGAGGCCCTTGTCGTAGGTGGTGCCGCCGACGCGCAGCGGCCCGCCGTCGCCGTCGCCGGTCTCGCCGTTGGACATGTCGCGCTCCACCGGCCCCCAGCCGTTGCGCTGCGCGGTGAAGGGCAGGTCGCTGACGTAGTCCACACCGGGCGGCGAGACGGACACCCGCACGGTCTCCCCGTTGCTCAGGGCGGGGCCGCCGGGCACCCGGTAGCGGGCGGTCACCGGGATCCCGACGGCTCCCGGGGGCGCGTCGCCGGGGACGGTGAGCGTCCAGCGGGCGGTCAGCTCGCCGCCCACCGCCAGCTCGGCCGCGCGGGCCGGTTCGCCCCGCACGGTCCAGCCCTCGGGGACCTCGGGCGCCACGGTCACGTCCCGGACCGGGCCGACCTCGTCCACGGTGAGGCGGGCGGTCACCTCGAGCGTGCCGCCGGCGTCGGCGCCGGCGCGGGCGGGGGTGACGGTGAGGGTGGTGGGCGGGACGCGGTCCACCGGCCGGTCGCAGCTCAGCGTGTCCGGGCGGGGGCGGCAGGCCAGGGCCGCGAACCCGCCGCCGTCGCGGGTGGGCACGGTCAGGGTGTCGCGCCGGGTGACGAGCCTGCTCTCCCGCTCCAGCCCGTCCGCGCCGTCCCGGACGACGTCCACGCGCCAGCGCCCGGCGCCGAGGAAGTCCAGCGGGACCCGCCGCTCCCCGCCGGCCGCGGCCACCGAGCCGAGGAACCACCGGTCCCCGGCGCGGCGCGCGAAGGTGGCCTCGTCGCCGGGCCCGCCGGACAGCAGCCGGGTGTCGTCCCACACCGTGGGCACCTGCTCGAGGAAGCGCACCAGCTCGGGCCGCTGCCGGTAGGCCTCCACCGAGCCCGCGTAGTTCTGGAAGCCGGACTCGTAGACGACGGACAGGGCCAGCTCGGCGGCCTCGGTGGTGGTGCGGGTGCCGAACTGGAAGCCCATGGGCGTGTAGTCCATGGAGCCGACCACGTTGCGGGTGAACGGCAGGGTGGTGATGTCGCCGATGCCGACGTTGCCCTGCTCGGCGCCCCACACGGCCTCCATCGACATCACGTGCGGCCAGGTGCGCTGGATGCCGTGCGGGATGGTCGAGCCGTGGAAGTTGACCAGCAGCCGCCGCTCGGCGGTCGCCTCCAGCACCTCGTCGTACCAGCGGTACCGCTCCTGGGCGTCGGAGTCCATGAAGTCGATCTTCACTCCGGCGACGCCCCACCGCTGGAAGCGGGTGAGCAGCTCCTCGCGCTCCCCCGCGGTGTCCAGGTCCGTCCAGTGCACCCACAGCAGGATCCGCACACCGCGCGCCGTGGCGTGCTCGATCAGCCGCGGCATCCAGTCGGTGGTCTTCCAGCCGTCGTCCACCAGCGTGTACTCCCAGCCGTGGGCGGCGCTGAAGTCCACGAAGCGCTTCTGGGTGGCCAGGCTGCGCTGCGCCTGGCCGAACCCGGCGAGCCAGGACCAGGCCACCCTGCCCGGCCGGATCCAGGAGGTGTCGCCGATCCGGGAAGGCGGCGCCAGGTCGTCGGTGAGGGTGGAGCCGGTGACCTCGGCGAGGTCGCCGACGACCGCGGTGCGCCACGGGGTGGCCAGCGGGCCGGTCGAGGTGACCTGCTCGTCGGCGAGCGCCACCTCGTAGCGGGCGGTACCGGCCGGGTGCACCAGGCGGCTGCCGGAGTAGCGGCCGTCCACGTCGGACTCGGTGAGCAGGACGTGGGAGCCGCCCACGCGGAACAGCGACGGGTGGCCGTACGCGCCGGGGGCGGCGTCGCCCGCCGTGGTCCGCACGCGGGGCCGCTCGTAGTTGACCGTGTACGGCATCAGCCACGCCGTCGCGTCGGCCGGCAGCCGGTAGGCGGACGCCTCGCGGCGCACCGTCACCCGGCCGTCGCCGTCGCCGTCCGGCAGGACGTACCGGTAGGCGAACCCGTCGTCGGCGACGCGCAGCACCACGTCCAGGCGGTGGCCGTCCCGGCCGGCGAAGGCGAGGCGGGTCTCGCGCATGAGGGCGGAGCGCTCCCGGCGCTTGCCGGTCGTGGTGGTGTACCGCTCGGTGACCACGCGGTCGGCGCGGCCCACCGCGGTCAGGCCCGAAGTGAGGTCGGCCTCGTCGGTGACGGCGCCGAGCGGGGCGGGCTCCAGCACGGTGGTGGCGCCGTGCCGGGCCGTCAGGGACAGGGCTCCGGTGGCGCCGTCGAGGGTGACGGACACGGCGACCGCGCCGTCGCGCGCGGTGCCGGGCGCCGGCTGGGTGACCGTCCAGGTGCGGTCGGCGGGCGGCGGGGCGGCTGCCGCGGGCGGGGCCAGCACCCCGAGGCCGAGGACGCCGCCGAGTGCGGCGGCGAGGACGGCGAGTGCTCCGGATGGTGGGCGGGTGGGCATGGGCGTCCTCCGCGGGCCGCGTGCGCTCTGGCAACGTTGTCAGGGCTGGGGCTCGTGGGAATGGTGGCAACGTTGTCAGGCGGTGTAAAGACCCCGGACGGGAATTGCGCCGCGCCGGTCGAGGGCTCCCCTTCCCGCGGGGCGGGGCGCGCTCGGTCCTGAGCACCCGTCGGCGGACACCCGCGCCTCCCACGGCGGGCCGCACCCCAACCGGTTGCGATCGCGTTCGGTATTGACAGGTTCTGTGGGCGGTGGCGCAATGGCGGGCGCCCCACTTGTCCCAGAGCTGATCGGCCATCACCCGCATCAGTGCTGTTCCTCCCGGCACCATCAGCGATCGACAGCAAGGAGGGCACATGCGCATCCCGCCACTGGCCAGACCCCTCGTCACCGTGCTGGCCGCCGCCCTGGGCGCCGCGGGGCTGCTCGCGGCCCCGGGTCCCTCGGCCGCGGCGGCCCCGGACGAGCTCAGGGGGCTGAAGGGCGAGTACTACGTCCACTCCGCCCCGGGCGCCTTCGACTTCCACGAGCTGACGGCCACCGCGCTCGACACCGGTCTCGACATCGGCAACCTCGAACCGCGGCTGCGCGTCGCCACCGGCCAGGACAACGATGTCAGCGTCCGCTGGACCGGACGGCTGGTCCCCGAGACATCCGGCCCGCACACCTTCTCGATGATCGGGGACAACGGGTTCCGGCTGTGGATCGACGGCAGCCCGGTCATCGACCACTGGGTGGACGACTGGGAGAAGGAGCAGACCTCCGCCCCGGTCGAGCTCACCGCGGGCCGCGCCCACGACATCAGGGTCGAGTTCTTCGAGCACTACGGCGGCTCGAACCTCCACCTGAACTGGATCCCGCCGGGCGGCGCGAAGCAGCCCGTGCCGCCCTCGGCCTTCCGGCCGCCGGAGGACTTCCGCTGGGACGGGCCGCTGGCCTCCTCCGTCCGGCCCGACGGCCGCACCCTGCTCCTGGACTTCGCCGAGCCGCTCGCCGCTCCCCCGGCGGACCTGGCCGAGCACCTGACCGCCGTCGTCGGCGGCGCCGACTGGCCGCTCGGCGCGGCCCGCCTGGACGGCGCCGACCCGTCCCGGCTGCTGGTCGCGCTGGGCGCGCCGGTGGTCGGCCGCGGCGGGGAGGCCCTGGTCAGGTACGACGGCGCGGGCGGGCTCGCGGCGCGGGACGGCGGCGACCCGGTGGACGCCTTCCTCACCGTCGGCGCCAACGCCTCCGCGCACCAGTTGACCACGCCGTGGACGGACGAGGTCGGCCCGGGCAACGCGCTGCCGGAGTACCCGCGCCCGCAGTTGACCCGCGAGGCGTGGCGCAACCTCAACGGCACCTGGGAGTTCGCCGCCGCGCGGGCGGGCGAGGCCCCGCCGTTCGGGCAGCGGCTGAAGGAGCGGATCCTGGTTCCCTACCCGGTGGAGTCCGCGCTGTCCGGCCTGGAGCGGCACGAGGACCGCATGTGGTACCGGCGCGCGTTCACCGTCCCGGAGGACTGGCGGATCGGCGACGGGCGGCGGCTGCGGCTGAACTTCGACGCGGTGGACTGGCAGGCGACGGTGTACGTCAACGGGCGGCGGGTGGCCGAGCACCGCGGCGGCTACGACCGGTTCTCCGCCGACGTCACCGACGCGCTGCGGCCCGGGCGCGTCCAGGAGCTGGTCGTCGGGGTGTACGACCCGACGGACGCCGCGGGCGGCGAGAACCCGCCGATGGGCAAGCAGAGCCTGAAGCCGGGCGGCATCTTCTACACCTCCTCCTCCGGGATCTGGCAGACCGTCTGGATGGAGCCGGTCCCCGACGAGCACGTGGAGAGCCTGCGGCTGACCCCGGACCTCTCCGGGGAGCGCCTGGCGGTGGAGGCGCGCGGGCTGCCCGCGGGCACCCCGGTCACCGCGACCGCGTACGACGGCGCGCGGAAGGTCGGCACGGCCACCGGGCGCGCCGGCGAGCCCCTCGCGGTGCCCGTGCCCGACCCCAGGCTGTGGTCGCCGGACGACCCGCACCTGTACCGGCTGACGGTGACGGCGGGCCGGGGCGCCGCCGCGGACCGGGTGGGTGGCTACTTCGGGATGCGCGAGGTGTCGGTGGGCACCGTGGCCGGCGAGCGGCGGGTGCTGCTCAACGGGCGGCCCGTGTTCTCCATGGCCACCCTCGACCAGGGCTTCTGGCCGGACGGGCTGCACACCCCGCCGACGGACGAGGCGCTGGCGTACGACCTGCGGATGCACAAGCGGATGGGCTTCAACGCGGTGCGCAAGCACATCAAGGTGGAACCCGACCGCTGGTTCCACTGGGCCGACCGGCTCGGGCTGCTGGTGTGGCAGGACCTGCCCGCCATGGACGACGCGACCGTACCCACGCCGGCGGCGCAGGAGCAGTACGAGCGCGAGGCGCTGGAGATCGTGGAGCAGCACGCGAGCAGCCCTTCGGTGGTGATGTGGGTGACGTTCAACGAGGGCTGGGGCCAGTACGGCGGCCCGCGGGTGCCCGCCACGGTCGCGCGGTGGGACCCGACGCGGCTGGTGAACGGCGCGAGCGGCTGGCACGACACCGGCAACGGCGACATCGCCGACGCGCACAGCTACCCCAGCCCTCGGCTGCCCGACGACACGCTGGGGCGGGCCAGGGTCACCGGCGAGTACGGGGGCCTCGGGCTCGCCGTGCCGGGGCACGCCTGGCCGGTGCGGCACACCTACGTCAGCGTGGACGCCGAGGCGTACACCGACGCGTACCTGGAGCTGCTCGCCCAGGTGCGGGCGCTGATGTGCCAGGGCGGCAGCGGCGCGGTGTACACGCAGATCACCGATGTGGAGGGAGAGCTGAACGGGCTGCTCACCTACGACCGGAAGGTGGTCAAGCCGGATGTGGAGCGGCTGCGCGCGGCGCACCGGGAGCTGATCTCCGCGGCGGCCGGCCCCGAGGGGCCCGAGGGCTGCCGGTAGGCCGTCGGCGAGGGCGCCCGGGACCGGGATCCACGGCGGGTCCCGGCCCCGGGCCGGGCGGCGGGGCCGTTCGCTAGGGTCGTCGGTGACGGGTCCGCGACGGCGAGGAGGCGTGATGGAGAGCACCGGCCGCGAGGCGCGCGCCGCCGAGCGGGACCGCATCCGGCGGGCGTACCTGCGCCCCGCGGGCGAGCGCCCCGCCTCCTCCGCGCGCGGCCTGCACCACACCGCGCTGCTCAGCTCGGACGTGGAGCGCACCGTGCGCTTCTACCAGGAGGTGCTGGAGTTCCCGCTCACCGAGCTGATCGAGAACCGGGACTTCCCCGGCTCCTCGCACTTCTTCTTCGACATCGGCAACGGCAACCTGCTGGCCTTCTTCGACTTCCCCGGCCTGGACCTCGGCCCGTACGCGGAGGTGCTCGGCGGGCTGCACCACGTGGCGGTCTCGGTGGCGCCGGACCGCTGGCGGCACCTGGTCGGCAGGCTGGCGGCGGCCGGGGTCGAGCACGAGGTGCACAGCGAGGTGTCGGTGTACTTCCGCGACCCGGACGGGGCGCGGTTGGAGCTGATCGCCGACCCGCTCGGCGAGATGTACGGAACGCGGGTGCTGTGAGCGGCACGGACGTGGCGGGCCCGGTCGCCCGCTGGACCGAGGACGACCGGGAGTCGTGGGCCCGCTGGCGCTCCGAGAGCGGGGCGCCGCCGCCGCGGCGCGTCGCCCCGGCCGACGACCGCACCACGGCCGACGCCGCGTACCGCTCCGCCTGCGAGGGCACGGCGGTGCTGTGGCGCGGCGACTACCGGCAGGCCCGGCAGGTGCTGGCCGCGATGGGGCGGCGGGTGGAGCGGGCCCGCGGCAGGCGCCGCGCGGCGCGGGACACGGTGGCGCCCGCGCAGGCGTTCCACCTGCACCGCAAGGAGCAGGCCGAGCGGGCCAGGATCCTGGGCATGCTGCTGGTGCCGGTGGAGCCGGGGCACGTGGTGGCGCTGGGCCGGGCGCCGGACGTGCGCCAGGCGTGCCTTGAGGCGTACGGCCCCGCCGACGAGCCCTACCTGGTGTCGCTGCGGGAGCTGCTCGGGGTGATCGGCGCCTACGAGTGGCGGCGCAAGGGCGTGGAGGTCCCGGCGCTCGGCGGGCGGATCCACCCCCGCTACGGGGTGTTCTCACCGGTGCGCGGCGAGTACGTGGACCTGGTGGCGCGGGCCCCGCTGCCGTCCCGTGCGCTGGCGTTCGACGTGGGCACGGGCACGGGCGTGCTGGCCGCGGTGCTGGCCCGCCGGGGCGTGGCCCGGGTGGTGGCCACCGACCAGGACCCGCGGGCGCTGGCCTGCGCCCGGGAGAACGTCTCCCGGCTCGGCCTGGCCGGCCGGGTGGAGGTGGCCGAGGCCGACCTGTTCCCGGCCGCGCCGCCGCGGGCCCCGCTGGTGGTGTGCAACCCGCCGTGGCTCCCGGCCCGGCCGAGCTCCCCGGTGGAGCACGCCGTGTACGACCCGGGCAGCCGGATGCTGCTCGGCTTCCTGCGCGGCCTGGCGGGCCGTCTGGAGCCGGGCGGCGAGGGCTGGCTGGTGCTGTCGGACCTGGCCGAGCGCCTGGAGCTGCGCACCCGCGAGGAGCTGCTCGCGGCGTTCGACGAGGCGGGTCTCACCGTGGCGGGGCGGCTGGACGCGCGGCCCGCGCACCCCAAGGCGGCGCGGGAGAGCGACCCGCTGCACGCGGCCCGCGCCGGTGAGGTGACCTCCCTGTGGCGGCTCACCGGCCGGTGAGGGCGGCGCGGCGGCGGCCCGGTGCGGCGGGCCGGTGCCCGGGTGCCGGGCCGGCCGCGGCGCGCGGGCGGCGGCCCTCAGGCGTGGAGGGACAGGCCGTGCGCCGGGGTGGCGAGGGCGTGGGCGTGCGCCGGGGGCAGGACGGCGTGCACGGACGCGGTGTGGCCGGGGACCGCCCAGCTTCCGAGGAGACAGGCGTGCAGGCCCCTCATCAGCCGCTCCACGTCCGGGTAGGGCCGCACCACCAGGCGCAGGAAGCCGCTGCTGCTGCCGAGCTTGTTGCCGCACTCGCGCACGAGGACGCCGTGCTCGGCGAGCAGGTAGTCGCGCAGCCGCCCGCCGTCGGCGCCGTCGGGCAGCTTGACCAGCAGGAAGTTGCCCTGGGAGGCGAAGACCACCAGGCCGGGCACGGCGGCCAGGGCCAGCGCCATGTCGGCGCGGTCGCGGGCGAGCAGGGCCAGGCTCTGCCGGTACTGGTGGCCGTACTCCTTGAGCATGAACACCACGGTCTCGGCGAGGGCGTTGAGGTTCCACTTGGGCAGCGCGGCGCGCACCCGAGAGGCGAGCGCGGGGTTGGCGACCAGGTAGCCGAAGCGCACCCCGTGCAGGCCGAAGTTCTTCCCGAGGCTCTTGAGCACGATCACGTTGTGCCGGATCGCGGCCTCGTCGGCGACGGACGGCGCGGCCTCGGCGTCGACGAAGTCGATGAACGACTCGTCGACGACCACCAGGTCCAGGTCGGACAGCTCGTCCAGCAGCCACAGCACCTTCTGCCGGGTGAGGAAGCCGCCGTCGGGGTTGTTGGGGTTGCTGATCACGGCGGCCCGGGAGCCCCGGCGGCGCACGAACCGGACGAAGCCGTCGCAGTCCAGGGCGAAGTCCTGGTCCTCCCGGAGCCGGAACATGTCCACGCGCTTGCCGGTCTCCAGCGGCTGGTCCGTCCAGCGGCCGAACGTCGGGATCGGCACCGCGAGGCTCTCCCGGACCAGCAGGTGGTCGATCCAGGTGATCAGCTCGGTGGAGCCGTTGCCCATCACCACGGTCTGCGGGTGCAGGCCGAGCGCGGCGCACAGCTCGGCGGTCACCGTCTCGTTGTCGCTCGGGTAGTACGTCAGGATGCTCTCCAGGTCGCCCCGCAGCCGCGCGAACATCTCCGGCGGGGGGAAGTACGGGTTGCAGGGAATGCAGAAGTCGACCCGGTCGGCGCGGGTGTCGGGCGCCGACCGGTTCAGCGAGGCCCAGGACGGGCTGTGCGCGGCAGTGTGCAGCAGGCTGGTGTCGACGGGCTGGGCCACGGCGGGGGTCTCCTTAGGGGGAGGCCCGGCGTGCGCGGGCCTTCGGAGCAGCGGCGCCCGGCCCGTGAGCGGGGCCGCGGCGCGGGGACGGGGTGGGTTCAGCGGGCGCGCCGGCGCAGGACGGCGGCGGACAGGGCGGCGACGACGGCGAGGACGGCCACCAGGCCGGTGAGCAGCTTCACGGCGCCGCCGGACGAGCTGTCCGCGGACACGGGGACGGTGGAGGCCCCGCCCCCCGCGGCGGGGGCGGGGCGGGAGGTGCTGTCGGCGAGGGGCGCGGCGGGGGTCCCGGGCGCCGGGCCCCCGCGGTCGCGGGAGCCGGCCTCGCGGGTGGTGCGGCCGCCGTCCCCGCGGGCCGCGGCGGCGCCCGGGCCGCCGGTGAGCAGCACGTCGGAGCAGGAGTAGTACGTGTCCGGGGTGTCCGTGTTGCGCCAGACGGTGTACAGCACGTGGCGGCCGGTCCGGTCGCGGGGCAGCGTCCCCTCCAGCCGGTGGGCGCCGTTCACCAGGGGCGGGTCCTCGGCGGTGACGAGCGGCTCGGGGTCGAGGTCCGCCCAGGTGAGCGGCTTGTCCGGGGCGTAGCCCGGCTTGGTCAGGTACACGTGGAAGGTGCCCCGGTGGGGAATGGTCGCCCGGTAGGTGACGGTGAGGGCGGACCCGGCGGCGAGGGTGGTGGCGGGCCAGTCGCGGCGCGGCAGGTCCAGGCCGCGGAAGGCGGGCAGGCCGCCGCTGCACAGCCTGCCGTCCGGGATCACCTGGCGGTCCCGGCCGCGGACGTCGGCGACCCTGAGGTTGTCCCAGTCGGGGAACGCCCGCCCGCCGTTGGCGGCGACGGCCGCCGCGCAGGCCGCCGAGCGCGCGTCCGCCCCGCCGTCCGGCCCGCACGCCACCACCCGGGCGACCGGGTCGGTGGGGGCGCCGTGCGCCCGGGCCGGCGCGGCGGCCACCGCGGTGATCAGCAGCGGAAGCGCGGCCACGACGGCAGCGGACATGCGGTGCGCGGTCATCGGCAAGGTCCTCCCCGGCTCGGCTCGGTGGGTAGTACGCGGCGCGGGGGCGGGTGTGTTCATCGCGCGGGGCGGCTCGCGGGCGGGCCGACCCGAGGGTCACCCGTCCGGCCCATCCGGGGCCGCCGGCGACCGGTCCGCCGCGGGGGGCGGGGGCCTGCCAATTCGTGACCGTATTCGCAGCAGACGCAGGGGTTGCACGGAGGTACCGTGAAGTATCTGGTTGATCCCGGTTCGATCCTTTTGTCCCGAGAGAGGTTTCGTCCGTGGCGGACGGCTAACCCGGGCGTACCGGACTGCGAATGCCGAAGGAGGTGGGTGCAGTGACGACGCACACGCGCATCGAACACCATCCGGACCTGGTGGCCATGCGGGCCCAGTACGAGAGGGCAGGCGCGACCCCCAGTGCCCAGGCGGTGGAAGGGCTGAGCCTGCTCGCCGGGATGTACCTGGCGATATCGCCGTGGGTGGTCGGTTTCAACGGCGGGGCGACAAACACGATCGCCATCAACAACCTGATCGTCGGCCTGGCAGTGGCCGCCCTGGCGTTCAGCTTCGGCTCGATCTACGAGCGGACGCACGGCATGGGCATGGTCGCCGCGGCGCTGGGCGCGTGGACGGTCGTCGCCCCGTGGGTGGTCTCGGGCCCCGTCGACACCACCAAGATCATCGTCAGCAACATCATCACCGGCGCCCTCATCTGCCTGCTGGGCCTGACCACGATGGTCCTGGGGCGGATGGGCCGCTGACGGCCCGCCGCCCGCGGGCCCCGCACCACCGGCGGCGGCCTGCCGCCGGGTGGTGCCCCACCGCGACAACCACGATCGCAAGGAGTGAATCCCGTGGCTCAGCACGTACGGGACGTCATGACCAGGGAACCGGTCACCGTGGAGAGCCGCACGCCGATCACCGAGGTCGCCAGGAAGATGCGGGACAACGACATCG
Organism: Streptomyces capparidis; assembly: GCF_054782095.1. NCBI lineage: Bacteria > Bacillati > Actinomycetota > Actinomycetes > Kitasatosporales > Streptomycetaceae > Streptomyces > Streptomyces capparidis. Next base: position 149,960 of record NZ_BAAGTD010000012.1, read on the forward strand.
GGGCGGTGCTGGTGGTCAAGGACGACCGGCTCCAGGGCCTGGTCACCGACCGCGACCTGGTCGTCCGCGCCCTCGCCGACGAGCGCGACGCGAAGGAGACCACGGCCCACAGCGTGTGCAGCGGCCCGCTGGTCACGGTCGGCCCGGACGACGACGCCTCCCGCGCCGTGGAGCTGATGCGGGCCAACGCGCTGCGCCGCCTTCCGGTGACGGACAAGGAGCAGCACCCCGTCGGGATCGTCAGCATCGGCGACATGGCCATCGAGCGCGACGAGGAGTCCGCGCTCGCCGACATCAGCGCCGCCGAACCCAACCGCTGACCTCGGCGTGCCGGTCCCGGCGGCACCGCCCGCACGGAGCCGCCGGGGCCGGCATCCTCCTCGGGAGACCTCCAGGGGCCCGTGAGCCGACCGGTTCGCGGGCCCCTGGACGGTCGCCCCCCGGAGTGAACCCTTCTTGCCGGCCGCCGTTCCCTTGCGTGCGGTGTACGCGGATCCGCGTGCGTCGTACGCGGCCCCGTCCCGCCGCCGCGCGCAGCGGACGCGGACGAAGCGCCCGAATGGGTAGGCTTGTCCGCAATCCGGGAGGGCGAGGCGATGAGCACGGCGCACAGCGGAAGCGGCGATGTGCCGCGCAGCATGGAGCTGCTGTGGGGCACCGCGGCGCGGCCCAGCCGGGGCCCGCGGCCGGGGCTGACGCTGGAGCGGATCGTCACCGCCGCCGTCGCGGTGGCCGACGCCGAGGGGATCGGCGCGCTGTCCATGCGCCGGGTCGCCGCGGAGCTCGGGGTCGGCACGATGTCGCTGTACCGCTACCTGCCCGGCAAGGGCGAGCTGCTCGACCTGATGCTGGACCGGGTCAGCGGGGAGGACCTGCCGCCCCGCGGGGAGCGGCCGGAGCCGGGCGCCGGCTGGCGCGCCGAGGTGGAGGCCGCGGCCCGCCGCTCCTGGGCGCTGTATCACCGCCATCCGTGGCTGCTCCAGGTGGACCAGGCGCGCCCGCTGCTCGGCCCCAACGCGGTGCGCGGCGTGGAGCGCTTCCTCTCGGGCATCGACGGGGTCGGGCTCGGCGACCGGGAGATGGTGGCCGTGCTCGCGCTCGTCGGCAGCTTCGTCGCCGGCATGGCCAGGGACCACCTGGCCGCGGTCGAGGCCGAGCGGCGCACCGGGGTCAGCGACGCGGACTTCTGGGCCGCGCAGGTCCCCGTGCTGGGCAGGGTGCTGCGCGGCGGCGACTACCCCACCCTGGCCCGGATCGGCGAGGACGCCTGGCAGGGCGGGGAGTTCTACTTCGAGTTCGGGCTCCAGCGGCTGCTGGACGGCCTGGACGCCCACATCGCGGCCCGCGCGGCGGCGCGCGAGAGCGCCGCACCCGGGTCGCCGGGAGGGCCGGGCGAGGGCGGGCGCCGCGGGAGCGGTTCGCCGGGGAGTACCTGAGCGGGGCGGACGGGGATTCGACGACAGGCCCTAACCTGGCTCGATGGACTCCCCCGCCGAGCGGCGCCCCGCCGGCCCCGACCGCGGTGACCCGCGCACCGCCCTGGAGCGCGCTGCGCTCGAACTCGTCACCGAGCGGGGCCCGCACGGCTTCACGCTCACCGAGGCGGGCCGCAGGGCGGGCGTGGGCGGGGCGGCGCCCGGCGAGCACTTCCCCGACCGCGACGCCCTGCTCGCCGCGCTGGCCGCGAAGGGCTACCGCGAGCAGCTCGCCCGCTTCGTCGAGGCGCTCCGGGCGGGCGGCGACCCCGCCGAGCAGTTGGCCGCGTTCGCCGCCGCCCATGTGCGCTTCGCCGCCGAGGAGCCGGCCCTCTTCGACGTCACCTTCAACGCCGGCCTGGACGCGTCCCACCACCCCGAACTCGCCGCGGCGCGGGACGCGCTGGCGACCGCGCTGGTGCCCGTGGTGAGCCGCCTCGCCACCGACCCGGCCGCCGCCTTCGACCTGCTGCTCCGCATCACCGCGGCGGGCCACGGCCTGGCCGCCTTCCTCCGCCAGGGCCTGTCCGGCATGACCGGGCCGCCGCCCCCAGGGACGGAGACCGGCGCTGGCCCGGCCGCCCCGCGGGAGGACGGCTGAGCGGCGCGCCCGCTCAGCTCTCCCGCCGGGCCGCCCGCCACTCCGGGGCCAGCACCGACCACACCTCCACGTCGTGCCGCTTGCCCCGGTGCGGGTAGCTCTCCCTGAGCACGCCCTCCTTGGTCATCCCGAGCCGCCGGGCCACGGCGATGCTGGCCTCGTTCGCCGACGAGGCCAGCCACTCGACGCGGTGGATGCCGCGCTCCTCGACGGCCCAGTCGATGGTCACCCGCACGGCCCGGGTGACCAGGCCCCGGCCCACCGCGGACGGCTCGAGCCAGCAGCCCGCCTCGGCGGTGCCCAGGCCGGGGTCCATCGCCCGGAAGAGGACCCCGCCGACCAGCTTGCCGTCCGTCCAGATACCCCAGATGCGCCCGCTGTCGGCGGCGGCCTTCTCCGCGTAGCGCTGGAGGACCGACCGGCTGGACTCCAGGTCCGTGACGGTGTCGGGGAAGGCGATGTGCCGCCCGATGAACTCCCGCCCCCGCTCGATGTGGGCCAGGAACTCCTCCGCCCGCCACGGTTCGAGCGGGCGCAGCTCGGCGCCGTCGTCGCCCAGGGATATCGCGTACATCGTGTCGTCCTCCGCGTTCACCGTGTCCAGCCGAGCGCCGGGGAGCGATCTTCTCACGGACGCGGGACCGTGCCGCCGGATGCGCGCGGCCGCGGAACCGCCCGCTCCGCGAGCGTTGACATGCGCATGGCTCACTAGTTCAATCACGCATTAAGTCAGGGTATAAGAAAAGCGCGGGCTCGCACCCCACGGCGCGAGCCGAGGCCGCGCTCCTTCGCCCGCCCACCGCCCGCACGGCCGCACCTGCTGCGGCCGCGCCGGCCGCCGCCCGGGCGCCGCAGCAGCGGAGACGGCCGGCGCGCCGGTGACCGCAGAGAGGCAGGGACGCCTTGAGATCCCCCCGCACCATCGGCTCGGCCCGCCGTCCGCTGGCGGCGCTGACCGTCGCGCTGCTCGCCGTCGCCGCGATGCTCGCCTCCCCCGGACTGACGCCGCCGGCAGCGGCGGCGGGCGAACGCGTCGACGTCTGGCTGACCACCACCTCCGACTCCGGCGGCCGCACCGTCACCCGGGGTCTTCAGCAGCAGGCACCCATCGCGTTCGGCTCCGGCGGCGGCAGCGCCGCCCACACCGTCACCGTGGACGAGAACGTCAGGTACCAGCAGTTCGAGGGGGGCGGCGCCTCCATCACCGACACCACCGCCCATCTGCTGCGCGGCGGAGCGGTCAGCGCCGCCACCCGGGACGCGGTGATGCGCAGGCTGTTCTCGCCGACCGAGGGCATCGGCCTGTCGTTCGTGCGCAACCCGATCGGCGCCTCCGACCTGTCCCGGCCCGGCCATGTGTCGCTGGACGACACCTGCTGCGACCTGTCCGACTTCGGGGCCAACGGCTACGACACCGACGTGCGGCTGCTGACCGTCCAGGCCAAGCAGCTCAACCCGGCGCTGCGGGTCAAGGGCGTGCCGTGGAGCGCGCCCGGCTGGATGAAGGACAACGGCCGGATGGACCAGATGGGCTGGCTGAAGTGGGAGTACTACCCCATGTACGCGCAGTACCTGGTCAAGTACATCCAGAGCTACCAGGCCGCCGGCGTCCCGGTGGACTACCTGTCGGTGCAGAACGAGCCCAACTGCTGCCAGGCCGCCAACCCCACCGCCATGAACTACCCCGGCATGAGCTGGAACCCCTCCGGCCTGGTGGAGTTCACCAAGAACCACGTCTACCCGGCGTTCCGGGCCGCGGGCATCAACACCAAGGTGCTCGTCCACGACTGGAACTACGGCGACTACGCCGACTTCGGCTCCGGGGTCCTGGGCGACGCCGGGGTGCGCAACGACCCGCTGTTCGGCGGCATCGCCTGGCACGGCTACTTCGGCGACCCGGCGGTGGGCACCCAGGTCCGCAACCAGTACCCGAACGTGCGGCAGTTCAGCACCGAGCACTCCGGCGGGACCTGGATCGCCGACCAGCACAACGAGGACATGGCCGACATCGTCAACTACGGCCGCAACTGGAGCGGCAGCATCGTCAAGTGGAGCCTGGCCCTGAACCAGAACATGGGCCCGCACAACGGCGGCTGCGGCACCTGCACCGGACTGATCACGGTGCAGGAGGGCGGCCCGCGGGCCGGCCAGGTCGACTACACCGTCGAGTACTACACCACCGGCCACCTGACGAAGTTCGTGCGGCCCGGCGCCCACCGCATCGACTCCACCGCGAACGGCACCGTGCAGAACATCGCCTGGCGCAACACCGACGGCTCCAAGGCGCTGATCGCGCACAACGGCGGCACCTCCGCCCAGTCGGTCCGCGTCAACTGGGGCGGCCAGTCCTTCACCTACACCCTGCCCGCCCGCACCAGCGCCACCTTCACCTGGTCGGGCACCCAGAGCGGCGGCACCGGCGGCACCACCGGCATCCTCACCGGCCTGGCCGGCAAGTGCCTCGACGTGGCGGGCGCCTCCACCGCCGACGGCACCCCCGTCCAGCTCACCTCCTGCAACGGCTCGGCCGCCCAGCGCTGGACCGTCGCCGCCGACGGCAGCGTCCGCGCCCTGGGCAAGTGCCTGGACGTCTCCGGCGGCTCCACCGCGGACGGCGCCCAGGTGCAGTTGTACACATGCAACGGCACCGGCGCCCAGCGCTGGACCTACAACGCCACCACCCACGACGTGGTCAACACTCCCGCCGACAAGTGCCTCGACGTCACCGGCAACTCCTCCGCCGACGGCACCCGCACCCAGATCTGGACGTGCACCGGCGCGGCCAACCAGAAGTGGACGCTGAACCCGGTGTGATCCGCCGGACCCCCCACCGGCGCGGCGGGCGCCGGGCGCCCGCCGCGCCGGGTGTCCGCGCCGGTCTCAGCGGTCCAGCTCATCCCTGATCGGGGACCTGGGGACGTCGCGCAGGTGCTGGGACTGGCCGGGGCGGCCACCCTGCCTGGCCTGGCGGGCGCGCTGGTCCTCGTCGAGGTCGAGGTCGGAGTCGGGGTCGACCCGGACCGAGTGGGCCACGTCGTCGCGGTTGCGGTACTCCTCCGCGGGGATGCCCCGCAGGGCGGCGACCACCTCCTGCGGGGCGCCCTTGCGGCGGGCGGCGGCCACGAGGTCGTCCTTGCCCGCCGGGAAGCGGACGTCCTTCACCGCGTCCAGCACCTGCCGCACGCTCGTGTGCGCCATGTCTGCCTCCTCCGGCTCGTCGTGGGGCTCTCCCGGGCGCCTCTCCGGTGATCCCGCCCGGTATTCCTCTCGATGCGGTCGAGGACGGGGTCGAGGACGCGATCGAGGGCGGGTCGAGTGGCCGGTCACTAGGGTCACTGGGCATTCGCACACCCGTACCCCGCAGGGAAGAGTCTTCGAACGTGGCAACGCTCACCGGCCCCGCCCGTCGTCCGGCGCGGTACCTGCGCACCGTCGCCGAGCTCGCCCGGCACCCCTACGCCGGAGCCGAGAACCTGTACCGCACCCACGGCCCGGTCTGGCAACTGGGCACCGGCAGCCACTCCTGGGTGTATCTGCTGGGCCCGGAGGCGAACCGTTTCATCTTCGCCAACTCCCACCTCTTCCGCTGGCGCGAGGCGTTCGAGCAGTTGATCCCCGTGGACGGCGAGACGGCCCTGATCGTCAGCGACGGGGAGGAGCACCGCCGCAGGCGGCGCCTGGTCGCCCCGGCCTTCCACCGCCAGGCCGTGGACCGCTACGTCGAGGTCATGCACGCGCGCGCCGACGAGGCGATGGCGGGCTGGGCGGGGCGCACCGTCGACCTGTACCAGGAGCTGCGGGCGGTGGTGCGGCGCATCACCATCGAGGTGCTGTTCGGCAGCAGGCTGGCCGCGGACGAGGACCTGCTGGGGCGGAAGCTGCAACTGGTCCTCGACCTGATCAACGGCTCGCCGCTGCTGCACCGGGTGCGCAGCCTCGGCCTGCCCGGCTACCGCAGGGCGCTGGCCGCGCGCGCCGAGGTCGCGGTCCGGGTCCGCGCCGAGATCGAGCACCGGCGCCGCCATCCGGACGAGGACGCCTGGGACGTGCTGAGCCTGCTGGTGGACGCCAGGGACGACAGCGGGGACGCGCTCAGCGAGGTGGAGATCCTGGACCAGGTGATCAGCCTGATCGCCGCCGGGTACGACTCGACGAGCGCGGCGGTGTCCTGGGCGGCGCACGCGATGGCCCGCGACCGGGCGGTGTGGGAGCGGGCCCGCGCCGAGGTGCGCGAGGTGCTGCCGGACGGCCGTCCCGTCACCGCCGCGGACGTGCCGCGCCTGGTGTACCTGGAGCGGGTGGTGAACGAGACGATGCGGCTGTACCCGGCCGCCCCGTTCAACGCCCGCAAGGTGGCCGTGCCGTTCACCTTCGACGGCCACCGCGTGCCGGGCGGCGCGCTGCTGGTGCTCAGCCCCTACGTCACCCACCGGCTGCCCGAGGTGTGGCCCGACCCGCTGCGCTTCGACCCCGATCGCTGGGACCCGGACGCGCCGGGGTACCGCAAGCCGGGCCCGCACGAGTTCCTGCCGTACGGCGGCGGGCCGCACCGCTGCATCGGCGCGGTCTTCGCGACCGTGGAGATGAAGGTGATCCTGGCGCAACTGCTGCGGCGGGTGGAGCTGCGCTTCCCCGTCACCCCGTACGGCCGTCCGATCGGGTTCACGGTGATGCGGCCGGACCGGCTGCCCGCCCGGGTCACGGCCGCGCGCGGGTAGCCGGGCCGGGCGGGCCCGCCCGGCCCGGGCCGCGGTCACGGCGTCAGCAGCACCTTGCCCGTGTTGCGCCGCTGCTGGAGCCTGCGGTGCGCGTCGGCCGCCCGCTCGAAGGGGAACACCTCGTCGATGCGGGGCCGCACCGCCCCCTCGCCGTACAGCTCCAATACGCGCTCCATCTGGGGGCCCAGGATCTCCCGCTGGTCCCACATGTGGCCCAGGTTGACCCCGGCCACGGTGCGGTTGGTGTCCATCAGGCCGATCGGGGAGAACAGCGGCACGGCGGCCAACTGCCGCACCAGCCGGGCGGGGCTGCGCCGCTCGCCCACCGCCATGTTGCTGAAGCCGTAGGCGACCAGGCGCCCGGCGGGCCGCAGCAGCCGGTAGCCGCGGCGCCAGTCCCGGCCGCCGAGCGGGTCGAGCACCAGGTCCACGCCCTCGCCGCCGGTCAGGCGCCGCACCTCGCGGGCGTAGTCGCGGGTGCGGTAGTCCACCGGGTGGTCGCAGCCCTCCTCGCGCAGCCGCTCGTGCTTGGCCGCGGAGGCGGTGCCGAAGACGGTGACGCCCTCCACGGTGCGGCACAACTGGAGCACGGCGATACCGACGCCCCCGGCCGCCTGGTGCACCAGCACCCGGTCGCCCGGGCGCAGGCCGCCCACCCGGAACAGCAGGTGGTGGGCGGTCAGGTAGTTGACGGGCAGCGAGGCGGCCTCCTCGAAGCTCATCGCCTCGGGCAGCGGCGCGGTGCTCTCCGCGGGGACGCACACCGCCTCGGCGTGCCCGCCGAAGCGGCAGGAGGCCAGCACCCGGGTGCCGACGGCGGGCTCGGCCACGCCCTCGCCCACCGCGTCCACCACGCCCGCGGCCTCGTAGCCGACGACGCAGGGCGGCTTGGGCGCGTCCTGGTAGAGCCCCATGCGGGCCATCACGTCCGAGAAGTTCAGCCCGGCGGCGCGGACCCGCACCCGGACCTCGCCGGGGCCGGGCTCGGGCTCGGGGCCCTCGCGGACCTGAAGCGTCTCGGGTCCTCCGTGGCGGGTGATCCACACGGCGCGCATGACGGCCTCCCAGCGGGCAGCGGAACAGCAGTGGCGGAAACGGCAGTGGTCGAAGGGGCCACTGTGGCACCGGTGACCGGGCCGTCAACACCCTTTCGCCGGGCCCCCCGCGCCTCGCTCGAGACACGCCGGAAGTCCCGCTCGAACCCGGCTGGAGGCTCCTGCCCGGACCGACCGGCCCGCCACCGGCCGGTTCGGGGCCGGTTCGGGCCGAGGGCGGGCCGGTGCGGGCCCGCCGTCAGCGGATGCCGTCGGCGACGACCCGGGCGATCGCCGCGGCGAACTCCTCCACGGAGTCCCGCCGCGGTTCGGCCTCGCCCATGAAGTGCCGCAGGAACGCCCGCTGGTAGCAGGCGCCGAGCAGCAGCGAGGCGGCCGCCTCCGGGTCGGCGTCGGCGCGGATCCGGCCGTGGTCGCGCTCGGCGCGCAGGTACTCGGCCAGGGCGCGCAGCGGGGTGTGCGGGCCGGTGCCGAGCGCGCGCAGGCCCTCGCGGTGCCGTTCCAGCAGCGCGGTCTCGGCCAGCAGGGAGGAGGCGATGGGCACGCTGGAGTCGTAGAACAGCGCGGCCCGGCAGGCGATGTCGGTGAGGCACTCCTCCACGGTGCGCCCGCCGGGGTCGTCGGTGAGCTCGGCGAGCAGCGCGCCGAGCGGGGGCAGCCGCTCGCCGAGCACGGTGACGAACAGCTCCTCCTTGCCGGAGAAGTGCTTGTACAGGGCGGCCTCCGAGCACCCGGCGGCGCGGGCGATCTCCCGGGTGGTGACGCGGGCCAGCCCGATGGTGCGCATCAGGTGCTCGGCGGCGTCCAGGAGGCGCTGCCGGGTCGGCACAGCGGGCGCGGGGCGCTCGGCCATCGCGGGGACCTGCCTTTCACCGTCGCCTGAGCGGTCGTCCAGGCGGTCGTCGCAGACTCCGGCCGGTCACCCGGCCCGCCACCGCACCGCCTTGACGGATCGGTGACGCGCTACCCACCCTAGTGGTGAGTAAACGCTCACCCACCAACGGGGGACGCGGGACGGACCAGGAAGGACCTGCGATGGAGCTCACGGTGTTCGGGGCGACGGGCGGCACGGGCGGGCAGATGGTGCGGCAGGCGCTGGACGCGGGCCACCGGGTGACGGCGGTGGTGCGCGACCCGGCGCGGCTCACCGCCGACCACCCGGCGCTGGAGGTCGTCACCGCCGACGTCACCGACCCCGCCGCGCTGGCCCCCGCGGTGGCCGGGCGGGACGCGGTGCTGTCCGGGCTCGGGGCGCGGGGCAGGAAGGGCACGGGCATCGCGTCGGCCGCCGCGGGCGCGATCCTGCGGGCCATGGCGGAGACGGGCACCCGCCGGTTCCTGGCGGTGAGCGCGGTGCCGGTGGGGCCGACGCCCGCGGACGAGGGGGTGCTGTACCGGTCGGTGGTGCTGCCGCTGCTGCGGGCGGCGCTGCGCGAGGTGTACGCGGACCTGGCCGCGATGGAGGCGGAGATCCGGCGCGGCGGCGCGGAGTGGACGGTGGTGCGCCCGCCGCGGCTGACGGACGGGCCGGTCACCGGGCGGTACCGCACGGCGGTGGGGGGCAGGGTGCGGCGCGGCCGGTCGATCTCCCGGGGGGACCTGGCGCACGCGATGCTGGCGCTCGCGGCGGACCCGGCGGCGGTCAAGCAGGTGGTGGAGGTGGCCTACTGAGCCGGGGGCCGGGGGCCGGGGGCCGGGGGCGCCCGGGCGCGGGAGGGGCCCGGAGGGCGCGGGGAGACGGCCGCGGCCCGACCGGGTCTTGACAGGCCGACGCGGTATTGACAGATACCCGTCAAGAGCTGAGCCTGGGCGGGCACGCCCGTGCGCACCGCGCGCAGGCCGAAGCCGCGCGGCGGGCACGCCGGATCCGCGTCCCCACTCGTCCACACCCGCGGGCCAGCGGGAGTCAGGAGACGCCACCCATGCGGTCCTTCCGCCCGGGGCTCGCCACGGCGGCCGTAGCCGCGCTGGCCTGCTCCCTCGCCCTCACCGGCCTCGCCGGTGCGCCGAGCACCGCCGCCCCGTCCTCCCCCACCTCCGCCGAGGCCACGACGTACCTCGTCGGCCGCGGCATCTCCGACGTCACCGGGGAGATCGCCGAAGTCGGCATGATGGGGTACTCCAGCTTCGACCAGAAGGCCACCGGGCTGCACCAGCGCCAGCGCTCCCGCGCCTTCGTGGTCGTGGACCAGGACAGCGGCAAGCGCGTCGCCTACGTCAACGCCGACCTGGGGATGATCTTCCAGTCGGTGCGGCAGGAGGTCCTGCGGAAGCTGGCGCAGCGGTACGGGTCGCTGTACGGCGAGGAGAACGTGCTGCTCTCGGCCACCCACACCCACGCGGGCACCGGCGGCCACTCCCACCACCTGGCGTACAACCTGTCGGTCCTCGGCTTCCAGAAGGCCACCTTCGACGCGATCGTGAACGGCATCGTGGAGTCCGTCGCCGAGGCCCACCAGGACCTCAGGCCCGGCACCATCACCCTGGGCCGCGGCGAGCTGACCAACGCCAGCGTCAACCGCTCCCGCGCCGCCTTCGACAAGAACCCCGCCGCCGACCGGGCCGCGTTCCCCGGAGCCATCGACCCGGCGATGACCGTGCTGCGCTTCCGCCAGGGCGGTGCCGACGTCGGCGCGATCAGTTGGTTCGCCACCCACACCACGTCGCTGACGAACAAGAACACACTCATCAGCCCCGACAACAAGGGGTACGCCGCATACCACTGGGAGCACGACCACGAGGGCGTGCGGTACCTGGACGACGCCCCCGGCTTCGTCGCGGCGTTCCCCAACACCAACGCGGGCGACATGTCCCCGAACCTCAACCTGAAGCCGGGCTCGGGACCCACCGAGGACGAGGTGGAGAACACCCGGATCATCGGCGAGCGCCAGTTCACCAAGGCCAAGCAGGTCTATGACAGCGCGAGCACCCCGGTCGGCGGCGCCGTGGACCACCGCATGGCGTACGTGGACATGGAGAACGTCACCGTGGACGGCGCGTACACCCCGGACGGCAAGCAGCACACCACGTGCCCCGCCACCGTGGGCGCCTCCACGTTCGCGGGCAGCATCGAGGACGGGCCCGCCCTGCCGGGCTTCACCGAGGGCATGCTCAGCCCCGTCGCGAAGTGGCTGGAGCCGCTGCACATCGAGCCCCCGGAGTGGCTGGTCGGCTGCCAGTACCCGAAGGCGTCCCTGGTGCCGACCGGCCTGGTGAACGAACCGCTGCCGTTCACCCCGCGGATCCTGCCGCTCCAGATCGTCCGGATCGGGCAGCTCTACCTGGTGGCCGGGCCCGCCGAGTACACCATCGTCTCCGGGCTGCGGATCAGGCGCTCGGTCGCGCAGGCCCTCGGGGTGCCGCTGGAGAACGTGCTCATGCAGGGGTACGCCAACGCGTACAGCCAGTACGTCACCACGCCCGAGGAGTACCGCACCCAGAACTACGAGGGCGGCTCCACCCTGTACGGCATGTACACGCTGCCCGCGCAGCAGCAGGAGTTCGCCCGGCTCGCCAGGGCCATGCGGGACGGCACCGCGGTGCCGCGCGGCCCGCAGCCGCCGGACCTGTCGGACCGGCAGCTCAACCTCCAGACCGGGGTGGTCCGCGACAGCGCGCCGTCCGGGACGGCGTTCGGTCAGGTGACGACGGAGCCCGCCGCGTCGTACGCGCGCGGGGCCACCGCGACGGTGGAGTTCGTCACCGGTCACCCGAAGAACGACCTGCACCGCAACGGGACGTTCCTGGAGGTGCAGCGGCTGGTCGACGGCGCGTGGACGCGGTACCTGGACGACGGCGACTGGCAGACCCGCTACCGCTGGTCCCGGCTGGACTGGGCCGCGGGCACCTCCAAGGCGACCATCACCTGGGACATCGGCCCCGAGACCCCGCCCGGCACGTACCGCATCACCCACTCGGGGGACTGGAAGAACCTGACGGGCAAGATCACCCCCTTCACCGGGGCGTCGCGGGAGTTCACGGTTCGGTAGGGGCCCGGGTGGGGACCGGGGCCCGGGCCGGGACGCGGACCGCGGGCCCCACGGATCCGGGCCCCGCGCGGGAACCGGGCGGCAGCCCCGGTGCGGCGAGGCCGACGGGTCGCCGATTGACACCCCGGTCGCCTGCTGGTGAGACTGCCCCCGCCCGCCACCCGATCACTCGCGCTCCCCGAGAGGACCCACGTGAAGCCCCCGCACCACCTCGCCGCCGAGGATCGCTACACCCACATGGAGTACAAGCGCTGCGGGCGCAGCGGAGTGCTGCTGCCCAAGGTGTCGCTCGGCCTGTGGCACAACTTCGGCGACGGCCACCCGATGGAGATCCAGCGCGCGGTCCTGCGCCGCGCCTTCGACCGCGGAGTGACCCACTTCGACCTGGCCAACAACTACGGCCCGCCGTACGGCTCGGCCGAGGCCAACTTCGGCGTCCACTTCGCCCGCGACTTCCGGCCGTACCGGGACGAGCTGTTCATCTCCACCAAGGCGGGCTACGACATGTGGCCGGGCCCGTACGGCGAGTTCGGCTCGCGCAAGCACCTGCTGGCCAGCCTGGACCAGTCGCTGGCCCGGACGGGCCTGGAGTACGTGGACGTCTTCTACTCGCACCGGCCCGACGAGGTCACCCCGCTGGAGGAGACGGTCGGCGCGCTGGACGCGGCGGTGCGCCAGGGCAAGGCGCTGTACGTGGGGCTGTCCAACTACAGCCCCGAGCGGATGGTGCAGGCGGCGCGGATGCTGCGCGAACTCGGCACCCCGCTGCTGATCAACCAGCACGCCCACAGCATGCTGGACCGCACCGTCGAGCGGAACGGGCTGCTGGCGGCGTCCGCCGAGCAGGGCGCGGGCGTGATCGCGTACTCGCCGCTGGCGCAGGGACAGCTCACCGACCGCTACCTCAACGGCGTGCCCGCGGACTCCCGGGCGGCCGTCGGGCACTTCCTGAAGCGGGAGTCGCTCACCGAGGAGCAGCTGGCGCTGCTGCGTTCGCTGGACTCGTTCGCCAAGGCGCGCGGGTGCACCCTGGCCCAGTTGGCGCTGGCGTGGGTGCTGCGCGACGAGCGGGTCACCTCCGTGCTGATCGGCGCGAGCAGCGTGCCCCAGCTCGACCAGAACCTCGGCGTGCTGGACACCGCCCCGCTGGACGAGGACGAACTGGCCGAGCTGGACGGCCTGCTGGGCTGACGGCCCGCTCCGCGCCCACGGCCGCCGCCCGGCGGCTCACCCCCTCCCGGCCCGCCGCCGCCCCGCCCGGGGAGACGCCGCCCCGGGCGCCGCGGTGCGGTGCGCCGGGGGCGGCGGGTCGTCCGGGGCGGCGCGCCCGGGGTCGGCGCCGAGGCCGAGCAGCGCGAGCGCGGCGGG